>CALFGU010000068.1 GCA_937877685.1 uncultured Prevotella sp. | reverse complement strand
CAAGGTCTTCCGTCTGACAACGGGGGTCATTGGTCTTGTTTGTTTCGCCATCACCAAACCAGAGTCGGGGATTGTGTGGAAGGTTTGCCTGAACGAGTTTCTCAAGTTCCCAATGGTCGCTCTCGGTATCGTAAGCGTCAAACATGGGTGTGTAACCCCATTGGATCGCCCAGATATCGTAATCGTTGATTCTGGGGAAGAGTCCCTTGCGTGAGATGCTATCTTCGGGTTGAGCCACATAGTTGAAGCGCGCATAGTCCATGATGGAAGCGGTGTGCCCATGCTTTTCCACCCATTCCTTATTGCGAAGGCTATCTACGGGCGAGAGGCTTGAGGCTCCGAAATTGTGGCGCAAACCCATGGAGTGTCCCACCTCATGACTGGACACGAAGCGGATGAGTTCGCCCATGAGTTCGGTGTCAAACTTCATCTTGCGTGCGGCTTCGTCAAGTGTGCCCGCTTGAATCATATACCAGTCGTGGAGTAAGGTCATCACGTTGTGGTACCAGCATACGTGGCTCTCGATAATCTCTCCCGAACGAGGGTCATGAACATTAGGTCCGTAGGCATTCTCAATGTTTGACGCGAGGTAGCGGATGACGCTAAAGCGTGCGTCTTCGAGCGACATGTTGGGGTCATTGGGCCATTCCTTACCGATAATGGCGTTCTTGAAACCTGCTTTTTCGAAGGCCACTTGCCAATCGTTTACGCCCTGAATGAGGTAGGGAATCCATTGCTTGGGAGTGGCGGGGTCGATGTAGTAAACGATGGGTTTCTTGGGTTCAACAAGGAATCCGCGACGCATAGAGTCGGCCGCAAGTGAGTCCTTGGGTTCGAGGCGATAGCGTGTGATGAACGTTTGTGTGCTAACCGTTTGCTGGTCGTCCGTAAAGGGCACGCAACGATTGGCGAAGTATCCCACACGAGGGTCGAAAAGGCGTTGGCGCATGGGTTCTTTGGGAAGAAGCACAAAGGAAATGTTTAAACCAAAAGTGGCATTGCCCGTGCGTTGTGCGCCAAGACTTCCCCCTGAGGCATAGTACGTTTTGATGAGGCGTACCTCGGTGTTGTTAGGGAACGTCTTGATGCTTTCAATATAGGAAAGGTCGCGTTGCTGACTGGAAATTCCTAACGTTGATTTGAGATTGCGCGTTAATCCGAGCGCCACATCATCATCTTCAAAGAAGGAATTCACCTTAATGAGATAACCATCCCTGGTAACATCTAAAATATCAAACGAACCAATAATGGGGTCGGAAGATGCCACCATCACGGAGCGGTTGATGTTATCCGTAGAGTCAGTTGCGGCAAAAAACATATTTGCCTTGAGCAAGAGTCGGTTTCCAGGGGCTTTTTCCCAATAAACAGATTGTTGGTTTGCCTGTTCGCCACCATATTTTGCGGCGTTTGCTGGAGTTTGGGTAAAGCGAACGGTAGCAAGGAAAAGTCGACCAACGAGCGAATCGGGAATTTCAAAGAAATAGTTGTCGCCCTTTTGAGTGACGGTGAACAGTCCTGATTGCGTAATGGTTTTGTCCTTTCCTGCAGCTTGCGTGGGCATTACGAATGCCAAGAATGCAAGTAGGAGTAGGGTGAATCGGTATTTCATAGTGTGGAAGTTGGTTTTCTTTAAATAACTTCGTTAAGAGCGTTAGTTAAAACAGGTTTTGAACGTTTCATAACTTTGGTCAAGTCGTGAAAGTTCGTAAGGTTGAAGCGTGAGAGAGAATGTGCCCGGTATGCTTTCCAATCCGAAATAGGAGACGCAGATGCTGGCTAAGCGGAATGCGCGCGAGTCGCCACGCTTCATGAGTGCCAAACACGTGTTGCGGAGCAAATCTAAATCTTCCTCTTGTGTCTTCATCTCTTGAAAGAGAGCGTATGCCGCGGGTAGGGAAGTGATGCGTAAGAGGAGGGACAAGCGTTGTTGAATGTCGGAAGTAAATAACTTGAGCAAATAGGTGATTTCCTCATGACGTCTTGCCACGGGTAAGAAGGCTTCAAGCACTTTTCGGCAATCAATAGCGGAAATTCCCGTTTGCAAATACTCTTTTAGGGCGTCGGAAGTTAGAGAAAGTTTTTCTTGTTTGTATAATGCGAGCGCCCCTTTAAGGAAGGTTCCTAAATATGCCTTGGGGTTGGACGGAACAATCATAAGGAAACATTCCCAAAAGAGTTTTTCCTCAATGGAAGGCAGGATTTCTTCGGCAAGTATATATCCCGCGGTCTTTTGATCCATGCTCTTGAGGCTTGCAAGCACTTCTTGCAATGCCTTTACGTCGCCCGCTTGCAAGGGTTGCATGAGGCGTTGGCGGAGGATGGGATTGTGACGGCGGAGCATATTGGTGAGTAGATTTTTTGGAGGTATATATATAAATAATGTGTTACTCCTTCACTTCTAAAAGCACGACATTTTCAACGTGGTGCGTCTGGGGGAACATATCCACGGGTTGCACCTTAACGACACGGTAATGGGTGTCAAGGAGTTGGAGGTCGCGCGCTTGAGTAGCTGGGTTACAACTTACATAGACAATACGCTTGGGGTGTGCAAAAAGGATGGTGTCAATGACATCTTGGTGCATACCTGCGCGGGGAGGGTCGGTGATGATGACTTCAGGACGACCGTAAGTTTCAATAAACTCGCGGTTGAGAATGTCCTTCATGTCGCCCGCGAAGAAGAGGGTGTTGTCCAAATTATTGATTTGAGCGTTCACCTTTGCGTCTTCTATGGCTTCGGGAACGTACTCAATGCCAATGACTTTCTTAGCCTTCTTCGCCACGAAGTTAGCAATGGTGCCCGTACCCGTATAAAGGTCGTAAACAAGTTCTTCGCCCGTTAATCCGGCAAAGTCGCGTGCCACTTTATAGAGTTCGTAGGCCTGCTCGGTGTTCGTTTGATAGAAGCTCTTGGGACCTACCTTAAACTTCAAGTCCTCCATCACCTCGTAGATGAAATCCGTGCCGTGATAGGTCTTAATGTCGAGGTCGCCAATCGTGTCGTTACACTTGAGGTTGTTGACGTAAAGCAAGGAAGTCACTTCGGGGAAGTTTTGCTTGATGTGCTCAAGGAGTTGCATGGCTTGTGCTTCTTCCTCGCGGGTGGTGTAGTGGAATTGCATGACGAGCATGAGTTCGCCCGTAGCAGAGTTGCGCAACATCATGTTGCGAAGGAGTCCGCCTTGGTTGCGGAGGTCGAAGAAGGTCAATCCGTGCTCGAAGGCATAGTCACGAATGCCGTTGCGAAGGCGATTGTTGATGTCGTCCATGAGATGGCACTTCTCGATGTCGAGAATCTTGTCGAACGCACCCGTAATGTGGAAACCTACGGCGTTCATGTTGTCGAACTTAACGCCTGATTTCACCTGCTCAAGGGTCAACCATTTCTTGTTAGAGAAACCAAACTCCAACTTGTTGCGATAGCCGTAAGTGTCCTTGCTTCCAAGGATGGGCGAAATCTCGGGGAGTTCAATTTTGCCGATACGTGTGAGGTTGTCCACCACTTGTTTTTGCTTGTAAGCCAACTGATGTTCGTACGCCAAGCATTGCCACTTACAACCGCCACACACACCGAAGTGCTGACATACGGGGGCAACGCGCTGGTCAGAGAGTTTGTGGAATTTCACCGCCTCTGCCTCGGCATAACTATGCTTCTTGCGCTTGATTTGGAGGTCAACGATGTCGCCAGGTACTACGTAGGGCACAAAAATTACAAGGTTGTCCACCTTAGCAATAGCCTTTCCTTCGGCGGCAACGTCGGTGATGAGAATATTCTCGAGAAGGGGGAGTTCTTTCTTTTTACGAGCCATATCTATATGGAGTATGTGAATAATCTATAGAAGTTAGTGAATGAAAATATCAAGATTGTCGTAGGCAAATGCTACATTCTCGGGCAAGAGTTTTCCGCTTTCGGCATGAAGACCTGCTGAATGTGAGAAATGTGTGAGCCACGTTTGGCGTGCTCCAACGCGTTGGGCGAAGGCAACCGCCTCGGAGATGGATTGGTGAGTATTGTGAGGTTGCACGCGAAGTCCGTTAACGATGAGGGTGTCAATACCCTTGAGCAAAGTTTCATCCTCTTCGGGGATAGACTTCATGTCGGTGATGTACGCCAGGCGGTTGTTGAAGATAAACCCAAGGATGGGCAAATTGCCGTGCATCACGCGGAGGGGGAGGATATTCACCGTGCCAATCGTGAGCGCTTCGTGCGGGCGAATGTGGCGAAGTTCGATGCTGGGCACTCCCGGATATTTGTTCGTTCGGAAACAATAGGGGAGGCGTTGGCGTAAGTTGTTTGCCACCATCTCTTCGGCGTAAATACACACGTCGCCAAACACTTGGAAGGGGCGCAAATCGTCAATTCCCGCCGTGTGGTCGGCATGCTCATGCGTGATGAGCAAGGCATCGATTGGGAAGAGGCGCAAGTGGTGCGGGTTATCAGGGTCGCCACTTCCCACTTCGCGAAGCGTTGCGGGGTGAAGGGCTTGAAAATTCAAAACTTGTTGGCGAAAATCAGCGCTACAATCTATCAAAATGCATTCTCCGCCATCTCCTTCAAGCAGGGCGGAGCAACGCAAGCGCTTATCGCGAGGGTCGGAAGAAGTACACACGGGACACGTACACCCAACTTGGGGTACGCCCGTACTGGTGCCGGTGCCGAGAATGGTGAGACGCATGGGGAAATGAGGTGGAGAAGTGTGGAATTATCCACGTGTTGAAGTGGATATACTTATTGTGAAAAATAAGAGTGACTTAGTAAAAAATCTTTGAGACTTAATTCAAAATCTTTGAGACTTAGTAAAAGGTAATAGTTAAATGATATTTGCTTCAGGTGTTATCTTCACTCCAAACTTCTTTTGTACGTCCGCCACAATAGTGTTGGCGAGTGTGGCAACTTCAATGCCCGTTGCGCCACCACGATTGACGAGCACGAGGGCTTGCTTCTCATATACGCCCGCTCTGCCAAGTGATTTTCCCTTCCATCCGCATTGCTCAATGAGCCACCCTGCGGGGACTTTAACGCCCTCAGCTTGAGGGTAGTTAGGGATGTCTGGGTAAGTTGCTTTGAGGCGTTCGAATTCCTCATTGCTGATTACGGGGTTCATAAAGAACGAACCTGCGCTTCCGATTTCTTTAGGGTCGGGGAGTTTGTTCTTGCGGATGTCAATAATGACTTGGCGGAGTTCGCTTGCCGTTGGTGTGGAAATGCCACGCTTAGCGAGTTCTTGCGCTATGGTGCCGTAGGTGCACTGGGGTGTAAAGGTGCGACTGAGGCGCAAGTGTACGCGCGTAATGGCATACGCACCCTTGCCTTCCTTCTTGAATACGCTTTCGCGATACCCGTATTTACAAGCACTATCACTAAAGAATTCGTGCATGCCCGTTTCGAGGTTGATGGCCTCTACGTTTGCCACGAAATCGGCAATCTCTACGCCGTAAGCACCGATGTTTTGCACCGCCGCCGCACCCACTTCTCCGGGAATGAGCGAGAGGTTTTCAAGACCGTGATACCCCTGCTTGATACACCATGCCACGAGGTCGTCCCAGTTTTCACCCGCGCCCACAATGAGCATCACCATGTCGGGACCAGCAAATGCTTGCTTGCCCTTGATAGCGGAGTGAAGAATGGTGCCGTCGAAGTCCTTTGTAAAAACGAGATTGCTCCCCTCACCGATATGCAGAAGGGGCTCTTCGGCATCGCGTGAGCGGAGAAACTCTTGCAATTCCGCCTCGCTGGAATATTCCACGAAGCGCTTACACTTGGCGTCAATGCCAAAAGTGTTATGGGGGAGGAGGGAGTAATTTTCTTTGATAAACATAGTGAAAAGGTTTTGAGGTCGCTTCGCTTCAAGGTTTTGAGGTTGCTTCGCTTCAAGGTTTTACTCCGAATGGTCCTTAAAACCTTACAACCTCGTACCTCACAACCTCATTCTAATTTTCCAATTGTACCAACTTCCATTGCCACTTAATCAAGCGGAACTTGAGTGTGGAAGACATGCCCGCCGAGGGGCTTGTTATAATCAAATGACGCTCGCGAGAGGTTGGTGAAGTGTGTCCGTAGTTGATGTTTGTGAGCATATCTTTGGGGAGTTCGGGAGAATAATCCCACCACACCTCGGCATCAACTTCTCCAGTTATTTCCTCGTTGATTTCTTCGTCGTAGGTTTTAAAATCAAAGGTATTGCGGATTCTTTTTTCTTGGAAGATGGAGTCGTTGGCAAACTGTTTGTAGAAGGTATAAAAATTTCCGTCGGGATGTTGCTTAAACGATTTCCAATTTAATTGGGTTAAATTCCAACGTCCCTCAATGCGCTTGAAAACATATTGCTTAACGCTATCACAATTAAAATAAATGTATTCCACCGTCACATCGTTGATGCTCGTGTCTTGCGCACAATTCATGTCGTCGTTTTGGTCAAAAATCATGGTGTTGACCTCTTGTAGTTCTTCCAAACGGTCGAAAATCCAATCTTTGCGCTCAATGTGGCTATTTTCCTTACCGTTTTGAACAGGTAAGGGGAAATGAATTCGCTCTTCTTGGAAGCGACTATTGCGCACAAAGTTGAAGAAGAAATCATCAAACAAACCATCCGCCCCAACGGGGATATCCAATTCTTCCCACTCTAAAGTGTCGGGCGGCAATGCAAGTATGGAGTCAACATTAACAAGTTGAGTTGGTGTCTTTTCCGGACGATTTTCACACGCCGTGAGTCCTGCTAAAAAGAACACGCAAAACCAAAAACTATTTCTCATTGTAATGTATGGAATAAGCGAGTGAAGAAAGGTTATTCAGAGTGTCCTACGATTATCTGCCTTTCATGTCGCATTAGAAGTAGCAAATTTACACCTTTTTCTCTAAAACTTACCGACCTTTCTCAAATAAAATACCTAACTTTGCACGAAATTTGCAAATGAGAACGGTGAGCGGTGAACGATGAACGGTGAACGATGAACGGTGAATGGGGCTTTCCCCTTGAACCTTTAACCGTTAACCTTTCTCCATTAACCGTTAACCTTTAACCTTTCTCCTTTTTTCACACTCAACTATGTTAGAACGCATTTCAAATTTACTCGGTGAAATCCAAACTTTGAGCGCAGCTGATGAGAAGGAACTCGAAGCGCTCCGTATTAAATATCTTTCGAAGAAGGGTCTTTTGAACGACCTCATGGCTGACTTCCGCAATGTTCCAGGCGAACAGAAGCGCGAAGTGGGTATGCGCATCAACGAACTTAAGACAGCGCTTCAAGAGAAGTTGGCAGAGCTTCGCCTCAATATTGCTACTTCTGAGGACGACCTTTCAGACCTCGACCTCACGCGCACGGCATATCCCGTGAAACTCGGCACACGCCACCCCCTTTCGCTCACGAAGCGCGAAATTATTGACATCTTCGCACGCCTCGGTTTCGCAATGGCTGAAGGTCCCGAAGTGGAAGACGACTGGCACGTGTTCGGTTCAATGAACTTTGCCGATGATC
>CALFGU010000067.1 GCA_937877685.1 uncultured Prevotella sp. | reverse complement strand
GGCGCCGAACCCGAACATTATGCGCTCATGCAGGAAGAGGAGTTGCGCCCCATCTTTAACGTGTTGCCCAATGAGCAGAGCGTGTATGAGGTAGTGAGAGGAATTGCCCTCCACCCCGAGCGCATCCCGCAGTTGAAGCACGACAGCGTGGCCTACATCCAAAAACATCACGACTACGTCAAGGTGGCACAGCAATACCTTGATTTCTGGAGGCGGTAAGGCAGAGGTAGCGGCTAATCAAAGTGTACGAAATTTCCAGCGTCCTCACAATGATTTGGTTATGTCAAAATAAATTCGTAATTTTGCACCCGCATTTCGAATTTCTATGCTAAAACTCCGCTACATAATCGCCCTCTGCGCCGTAGGATGCTTCACGCTCCCCACGGCAAACGACAGCATGCTGATTAAGTGTGTTGAGGGGGTGGAGTATGAAGAAGTAGCGATGGCAGACTCCCCCGAAATGGAGGAAGTAAAGCGAATTGCAAAGGCTGACAACCTTATTAACACTGCCCTCAAATACCTCGGAGTGGAATACCGCTGGGGCGAAAGCAGCCCTTCAGGTTTTGACTGCTCAGGATTTACCAAATATGTGTTCAACGAAGAAGGCATTGACCTCGCACGTACTTCTTACTCTCAATGTCGAGAAGGCGAGAAGATTGAATGCATTGAAGATTTAAAGCGCGGCGACCTCGTGTTCTTCGGAGGTGAAACTTCCATCCGCACCGTAGGCCACGTGGGCATCGTAACAGAAGTTGATAGCGCAGCACACCGTTTCAAGTTCGTTCACGCCAGTCGCACGGGCATCAAGGTAGACAAGTCTACCGACTCTTACTACCGCCTGCGCTACATCGGCGCACGTCGCATCATCCAATAGTCTAAGAAATTAAAAGACTGTAAACTAACATCGACATACATTACTCGCATGGCACACCGCCAAGCACATTTTCAATAGAAAGGAGGGGCGTCTCATTACAATCATACCGCAAAGTAAGGTCACAGTTTAGATAAACTGCCCGAAACGCATCCCAGTAACGCAAAAATCCAAGAGACTGGGGAAATATCCGGTTATTTTTAAGTAACCACCTAAAAATAAGTGTGCGAAATTTGTCAGACTGAAAAATATGCGTAATTTTGCACCCTGCAAACCGGAAACTCCAAGTACGGTGAGTTTACAGTAGACAAATTTATAATAACTAAATAATTAAAACACAATGATTGTAGTACCCGTTAAGGAAGGCGAAAACATTGAACGCGCCCTCAAGAAGTTTAAGCGTAAATTCGAAAAGA
>CALFGU010000066.1 GCA_937877685.1 uncultured Prevotella sp. | reverse complement strand
TGATGAAGAAACGGTAACGGAAGGCAGTGCTGATACTGAACCCCAAGAAGAACTTGAAGCCGGTAGCACTTCTCGCACCTTGCGTCGCGATATGCAGGGCAAGATGTTGGCTGGTGTCATCAGTGGTTTGGCACGTTACTTCGGTTTCTCCGACGCTACCCCTTGGCGCATCCTCTTCCTTATTGTGTTCGTGTTTACGATTCCCGTTGCCACCGTTTGTTACCTCGTAGGGTGGTTGATTATTCCCAGTGATGCCGACGTTACGATGCAACCCTCCGCACCTGCATCTGCTGAACGCCAACTGTTCCGCAATGGGAGCGACAAAATGCTGGGCGGGGTAATTAGCGGACTCTGTGCATACTTTGGCAGAAAGGACGTGACGCCCTGGCGCTTGCTCTTCGTCGTGTTGTGCTTTATGAGTGCCTCGCTGTTGCTGATTTTGTACATCGCCATGTGGCTCATCGTGCCTGAAGCCGTTACGGCAGAAGACCGCCTCCGCATGAAGGGCGAGAAAGTAAATTTTGAGAATGTCAACCGCGAGGTGATGAGCGAAATGCGCACCTCCGAAGGGCATTCGTCAGTTCAGAAACCTGCTGCATTTCGCTGGGGACGCGTCCTGCTCCACATAGCATTGCTTATCATCGTTCTTCCCATTATCTTCACCTTGTTAATGGGGGTGATTGCGGCAATCTCCTTCCTGCTGATACTTACGGCGAGTGTGACCAACGTGTGCAGTTGGGCAACCATGCCTCATTTGCCGGAACTAACCGCCTGGATTACGGTGCAACCCACCGGTCTTTCTTGGTTGCTTTACACCAGTACAATCTGCGGTTTTCTCATCGTCGCCATTCCCCTTTACGCCCTTATCCGCAGTGTCTTCGCCTCGGATTCGGCGCTCTCTAAAGGCGTTAAAATTACGCTGACAACTCTGTGGGTGCTCGCCCTCAGTATCGGCATTGCTACGGTTATAACGACCTGTTATTTCTGCGTGCCGGTGTAGTGAAATTGCCTCCCTTGCTCCCGTGCGGAGTAGGGGAGATTTTTTGTTCTTCTCGCTATGATATTCCGCAGAAACAGCGCCTCCATTCCGTTTCTTTTATGTAACTTTGCCAAATAACAAAATATAATAAACGTGTTGTTAGGTATGGGTGAATAACTGATGAGTGTGCTTATGTCGCTCCCCTCAAAACCTGACATCCTAATAACCTCAAAACCTAATAACCTCACCACCTCAAAACCTCATAATGAACAACTTTCCTCCCGTAACAAAATGGTTACTTATC
>CALFGU010000065.1 GCA_937877685.1 uncultured Prevotella sp. | reverse complement strand
CAAGCGGAAATTACCGCAACTATTATTTAAACCGTGAGGGTAAGCGCGTAGCACATACAATTGACCCGCGCACAGTTTCGCCCGTGTCACATTCCCTGCTATCTGCTACGGTTATTGCCCCCTCGTGTGCGAGGGCCGATGCCTACGCTACGGCATTTATGGTGATGGGAGTGGATAGTGCCAAGTCGATTTTGAGCGAACACCCTGAACTCTCTGCATACCTCATTTATGAAGACGCTGATAGTCTGTGTGTGTATTCAACGATTGAGAATTTAGATGAATAGATGATGTCTAAACACATCATTAGTCATCCAAAATTAATCTACGTAGTCAGTATGCAAGACAGTGTCTTTGTTCGCCTGCAACTTCTACCGCTTTTTCAGGGGATAAGTAAAGAAGAACTCCTGCGTATGTTGGAGCGCGCAAAATTTAATTTTGTAACGGCCGAACCAGGTGAAATTTTGTTTGAATGCGGTGCAGCTGCCACACAATTAGTTTATATCTTAAGCGGTAATGTTACCGCCACACGCCTGTATTCAGAGGGGTTACAAGTTGTAGAAGAATTTGAACCCCCAATGCTTTTCCAACCCGAATGCCTATTTGGTCCTAATCCAACATGGCGGCATACCTTAGTGGCGACAACAGATGTGCAGATGCTCTTGATTTCCAAGCAAGATACATTAAATCATCTCTTGGATTTCCTTACTTTCCGTCTTGCGCTACTTAATTATCTTTGTGGAGTGACAGATAAAGAACAGGTGTTTCTCATTCGGCCAACGCCAACAACCCTGTCGGGACGGATTATTGAATACCTCAGTCGTCGAGTTACTACTATGAGTGGGAAAAAGACTTTTAAAGTGGGTATGAAATCTTTTGCCACGCGCCTTTCCACGTCTCGACTTGCCATAAGCAAATGTCTCAATGATTTGGAGCGAGCGGGGGTGTTGAGTTTAGGGCGCGAGACGATAACCGTAAATGACTTTCAGCAATTACTTGCGCTTAGATAATATTTAGTAATGATATAAGCGTTGTCCATAATGAGAATAGAAAGGTTCTGCGTACCACAAGTTATTTTGTTTTTTAGTGGCTACATAGAAATCGCATAATAATTCTGTGGTAAAAAAGATTTGTAGACATCTACTATATTATCCCCAAAATTTTAGAGAACACGAACCGAAGGTTCGCAAAAAAGCCCCTTGAAAAGTAAGAGAAAGTCTTCTCACACCTTTCAAGGGGACATTTTGTATTATTGGTGTCCGGTAAACTTTTTGAAAAGTAACGGCCTGAAAGGCCAATAAGCATC
>CALFGU010000064.1 GCA_937877685.1 uncultured Prevotella sp. | reverse complement strand
AGTAAGAGCAACGTTTTCTTCGTAAGGAAGGTGTGAACCGTCGATCATTACTGAAGAGAAACCAGAGTCGATACAGCTCTTGCAAGTTTCAAAAGTATCACCGTGGTCGAGGTGGAGAACGATTTCAGGATTTTCGCAACCGAGTTCCTTAGCGTATTCAACAGCACCCTGAGCCATGTAGCGAAGCAAAGTAGCGTTAGCATACTGACGAGCACCCTTAGATACCTGAAGGATAACGGGAGACTTTGTTTCAACAGCAGCCTTGATGATAGCCTGCATCTGTTCCATGTTGTTGAAGTTGAACGCGGGGATTGCGTAACCACCGTCGATGGCGCGAGCGAACATTTCCTTAGTGTTCACCAAACCGAGGTCTTTGTAACTTACCATAATTTAAGTATTATTAAAAGAAGTGTTAATAATTATCTAATTATCCTTGGCAAATTTACAACTTCTCGCGAACCTACCGAAATTTACCCCCTAAAAATTTATGAAATATTTGTTGCGCCTGCAAACAAACTCCGTCAACCCCTGCTATCTGCCATTTTTTGCTTAACTTAGCAGTCAAAACAGGTTCTGATTATAGGAGAAAAGAAAAAGGAGAAAGGAGAAAGTCCGTGCGGATGGACATTGCGCCAGCAATTTCTCCTTTTTCATTTCTCATTTCTCCTTTCAAAAAACTTTTGCTATGGTTCAACTTATCTTCGACTACTTCCCCAATCTCACCGACGAGCAACGCCATCAGTTTGAACAATTAGATGCGCTTTACCGCGACTGGAATGCGAAAATCAATGTGATTTCTCGCAAGGATATTGACAATCTTTATTCGCACCATGTGCTTCATTCTTTGGGTATTGCCAAGGCGGTGACCTTCCGTCAGGGTACAAAAATTATGGACATCGGTACGGGTGGTGGTTTCCCTGGTATTCCTCTTGCCATACTCTTCCCCGAATGCGAATTTCTCTTGCTCGACAGCATCGGCAAGAAGGTGAAGGTGGCGCAAGCCGTTGCTGATGCAATTGGATTGAAGAATGTGACCTGCGCACACCGTAATGTGATTGAGGAAAAGGGTAAGTTTGACTTCGTGGTGAGTCGTGCCGTAATGGATATGGGCGACTTGTATAAATTGGTGCGTAAGAATGTGGCGAAGGAGTGTCGCAACGCCTTGCCTAACGGCATCGTAGTGCTTAAAGGCGGAGACTTGGTCAACGAATTGGCACCCTTCAAGAAATGTTCTACCACTTGGAACCTCAGCGACTACTTTAAGGATGAGTTTTTTGAAACAAAGAAGGTAATCTACGTACAATGCTAACCGTGAAGAAATTTGTGGTAAATCCCATTGAGGAATCTACCTTTGTTATTTACGATGAAACGCGTGAGGCGGCTATTGTAGATTGTGGTGTGTTGTACCCTGAAGAAGAGGTGGCGCTTGCTGATTTTATTAAGAGCGAAGGCCTGACCGTGAAGTATCACTTGCTCACGCACAGCCATTTCGACCATATCTTTGGTGCCGACTTCGTTTATCGCACATGGGGACTTTCTCCCTGCATGCATAAAAATGAATTAACCACCTACGAAACAGCGGCAGCCCAGATGCGTAGTTTTGTAGGCAATGCTTTCACGCTTGTAACCCCTCCTGCAGGCAAATTGTTTGACGACTATGAGGTGGTGACTTTAGGCAGTCACACGTTAAAAGTGCTTCCAACTCCGGGCCACACACAGGGAGGCGTGTGTTATTATTGTGCTGAAGAAAACGTCCTGCTCAGTGGTGACACGCTCTTCTACCGTAGTATCGGTCGCACCGACCTTTTCGGTGGTAACTATGACCAACTCATTAACAGCATCAAGCAAGAATTGCTCGTCCTGCCCTCAGAAACCAAAGTTTATCCCGGACATGGTCCTGCTACGACTGTAGGGGAGGAGCGTAGGGCTTTTTTGTGAAATCTTTATTAAAGTTATACAGACCCCTCCGCCCTTTGGGTGCCTCCCCTAACTTCGGGGAGGAATTTTTGTTACACCTTTCGTTTAGAACATCAATCGTAATGTCAGAAGTGTTCTTAAACGAGAACTTACAGGCGAGTTGATGTATAAAAATTGTCCCCATAAGTTAGGGGGACGAGCGACGAAGGAGCGGAGGGGGTCTGTGGAAACTTAAGTGGTAAACTGCTATATTGTTGTCTAAATATGAATTTGAAATAATGCCAATCCGAACACATAATCAACCTGCTCAAAATGAAAAGCGCAAATATTTACGTTCTCATTCTACGAGTGCGGAGGCTGTGTTGTGGATGGCGCTCAAAGCGCGAAAGATAGAGGGCGTAAAGTTTCGTCGTCAGTTTAGTATTGGACCTTACATTCTTGATTTCTATGCTCCCGAATTGCGACTTTGTATAGAACTTGATGGAGCACATCATTTTACGCATGATGGAATTATAAATGATAATGTGCGTAGTGAATATCTTATGAGAGTGCATGATATTCATATTCTTCGTTTTGAGAACGACATTATATTTAAGTATCCCGAAGGTGTCGTGGCTTCAATACAATATGCAATTCAGGAAAGACGAATGTATTTGGAGAAAAGAACTATTTAATAAGTTATTCCCATAAACAGACCCCTCCGCCCTACGGGCACCTCCCCTAACTTTGGGGAGGAATTTAGTTACAACCTTTCGTTTGGAAAATTCAATCGTAATGGCTGATGTGTTCTAAATTGAGAATATACAAATGAGTTGGTGTATAAGATTTGTCCCCCGAAGTTAGGGGGACGAGCAACTTTAGTTGCGGAGGGGGTCTGTGAAAATTCTTATAGCGTGCCCCACTCGTAAGAAAAGCATCACTTCTTGTATAGAATTTATAAACAAAAAAATATCATGCAAGCACTTATTTTTGATTACGGCGGTACCTTGGACACGGACGGGCGTCATTGGGCGCACGTACTTTGGGAAGGTTATTGCGAGGCAGGAGTGCTCGTGACGAATGAGCAATTTCGTGAGGCGTATGTTTATGGTGAGCGGGCGTTGGCTAAGGCGCCGATTGTGCAACCCGAGGATACCTTTCGCGATGTGCTGGAAAAGAAGGTGAACCAGCAGTTTGCTTTTCTTCAAGCGGAACATATTTGGAACGATGCCCCTGATGTCAGTGCTGAAAAACTAAATACGGTGGTTGATTACTGCCACGATTATGCCTTGCGCTTTATTGCAAAGGCGCGTGAGGTTCTGGCCGTGCTCCGCCCTAAGTACCGCATGGTTTTGGTAAGTAATTTCTATGGTAATATCGAAGCTATTTTGCGTGACTTCGGATTGGCGCAATATTTTGACGCTGTGATAGAAAGCGCGGTGGTAGGTGTACGCAAACCCGACCCTGAGATTTACCGCTTAGGGGTAAAGGCTACGGGATGTGAGGCAAAGGATGTGACCGTCGTTGGCGACTCTTATTCTAAGGATATAGTGCCCGCCAATGCTATTGGTTGTCGCACCATTTGGTTGAGAGGTGAGGGATGGAGTGGGGAAGATGCGGGCGAACTTGCTACGTATGAAATTACGTCATTGCCAGATGTGCTTCTCTATATCTCTTAAAAAACGAACAAACTCCGTAATAGCGCCAACTATTACGGAGTTTGTTTTGTTTAATCTAAAGATGATTGAGCGTTCGTGAATCGTGGGTACTTGAAAATGATAGATGTTGCAACGGCAATGATGAGCAACATGGGGTAGAAGAGGTGGGGAATGATTTCAACGGGAGAAATGCTCGCCAATCCTGCCGCCATGAGCAACTGAGCACCATAAGGAATAAAACCTTGTACGATGCACGAGCAGGTGTCGAGAATGCTGGCGCTGCGTCTGGGGTCAACGCCATAGCGCTCGGCAATGTTTTTCGAGATTTCGCCCACACTCAAGATGGCAATCGTATTATTGGCGGTGCAAAGATTCGTGAGTCCTACCAATGTGGCAATACTAAATTCGGCTCCACGACTATTGCGAACGCGACGTGTTAACCAATGGATGAGGAAGGTAATGCCTCCGTTCTTACGAATTAACTCCAAAAGGCCTCCAGCAATCATGGAGATAAGAATGAGTTCGCCCATGCCACCGATTCCACTTGCCATGGCGCCAAACCAACCGCTAGCGTCAAATGCTCCAGTTATCATGCCGATGAGTCCTGTGAAAAGGTTGCCGATGAGTAACACTACGAGTACATCCTTCCCCCAAATGGCAAGAAGGATAACGGCAAGGTAGGGGATGACGTTAATGATTTGTGTGAAGGTAAATTCGGTGGTGTGATTGTTCGGGGTGGCGTTCAATCCCATAATGACGTAAAGCACCGTTGTTATGATTGCGGCGGGCAAAACAATTCGGAAGTTTGTTTTGAATTTGTCGCTCATGCGTACGCCTTGTGTGCGTGTCGCTACAACCGTAGTGTCGGAAATAAACGAGAGGTTATCCCCAAATAAGGCTCCGCCAACGGCGGCCGCAACAATGAGCGGTGTGCTCATGCCCGTCTCCGTTGCTATGCCAGACGACGTACAAATTCTATATCAATCATTAAAAGCTTGTGAGCAACAAGGGGACAAAGACATAATACTAAATATTGGCAACTGCTTGAAAAAGGCGAAATGACAAGGGATGAACTTTTTCATACCCGTTGGTGTATGAT
>CALFGU010000063.1 GCA_937877685.1 uncultured Prevotella sp. | reverse complement strand
ACAAGAAGGAAGACAAGCCTGAAATGCCTATGGGTGCTCCCGGCATGGGCGGTATGATGTAATTTCTACCTTATTAAGAAATACAAACAATGGTGGCGCATGTAGGGAATGCATTCCCTACATGCGCCACTTATTTTTATTACTTTACTCAATAGGTATCTGAATGATAGACAACCATTCTTCGGGGGTCGCTTTATTCCAGACTCCGTCTATGTAGGAAGTTCGGAGCGGTCCAGCCAGTTTGTAACCTTGTTCTTCCATGTAAGTAAAAGCTTCGGTAAATGATTCGTGGAAGCGTTCGTAAGGTCCGACGTGCTTCATACAGAGCGCTTTGGGGACAGCAGGTAAGCGTTTGAATTGTATAATAGTGTTATCTGTGCCCATTTCTTCCACTTGTTCGCAATATTCAATATCGAGATCAGTAGCACGATATTCCTAGTGATGCTCTATTGTAAAGCAGTAACCTGGAGGGGGACATTTACACCCCAGTCGTTGCATCTCAGGACCAATTTTATTGACGCAAAGTTGTCCCAAAGCACTATAGTCGGGAATGATTTCTCGGTGACTTGCCACAACGATTTCAGGCAGAGATTGAATACTAAATTTTTCCATTGTTCTAATTTGCTTATGAGAGTCCATCCATTTGAGCAATTGGTGGCGACGCTCCATTAGGATTTGCAGTTGCCGCTCTGTCTCTTCTATCTTTTTCGTCAGTTGGGCGACACTGGGCATTTGTGATTCATCCTCGAACAAGTCCTTAATCTCTTCGAGCGAGAAACCTTGACGCTGTAGTCCGCGAATGGTGTTGAGGCGTTGCATCTGCGTAATACTATAATACCGATACCCCGTCCATTCATCCACCTCGTCGGGAACGAGCAATCCCTTTTGCTCATAGTGGCGCAACGTCTTCACCGTGACTTGCATCATCTTGGAAAACTCTCCAATTTTTAACTTTGTTCTTCTACTCATTATCGTACGATTGATTTGCTAGCGAGTGCAAAGTTAAGGCATGACCTTAGGGATGAGTCAAGAGAAAAGTGAAAATTTTTAGGGGTAAATATATTGTGAAAGGGGCTTCTTTTCTTTTTATAACCTCGCAGACTTGTAGGATTTAACTACTTTTGCACCGTAGTAAATTGGATTTATCAGTTGAGTAAATGGAAAAGATATTAAAGTCTGTGTTGTCGCTCCTAATGGGTGCATTGATTGGTGTTGTCGCCGTAGGAGGGACATTGTTCCTTTTAGAGGGGCGCGAGGGACTGGTCAATGTGATGAGAAAACTGGGGGAAGTGCCCCTCATCGACTTTGCAGTTCCTATATTGGTGGCTTTTGTTGCGATGTTCGTGGCAATTTTCTTGCACATTGTTCTGCACGAAGCAGGTCACCTATTAATGGGCTTAGCTACAGGCTATCGCTTCTCGTCATTCCGCATTGCCAGCATTGCCTTTGTACGTCGAGAAGGACGGTTAAAAATCCGTCGTTATAAATTAGCAGGTACGGGAGGGCAATGCTTGATGTTGCCACCTGAGTGCCCCTCAGAGCGCGTGCCCTTCTTTTGGTACAATGCTGGAGGTGTGATGATGAATGTCACGTTAGCACTTGTCTCGCTCTCACTTCTGATGACGTGCGACCTTTCTATGTGGTGGACAGAACTGTGTTTGATGATGTTCATCGTGGGTATGTTTCTTGCTGTAATAAACGGGATTCCCATGCGTCCAGGAGGGGTGCAAAACGACGGGATGAACATACTGATTCTCTGTCGTGTGCCAGAGAAAAGAAAGGATTTTATTCGTCAACTGCAGATTGCCACAGCAGCTACAGAGGGAAAGCGAATGAGCGAACTTCCTGCCGAATGGTTTGACTTTTCTCCCGTGGATGATTACAAGGACTTCCTTCGCTTGGCAAGCAGACTCAACCATCAAGCACGACTTATTGACGAGGAAAATTTCTTAGCAGCACATGCCGCCGTGGAAGACTTGCTACAACATTTTGACAAACTTCCCAAACTCATACAATTTGAACTGGCAGGAGAGTATGTATTTACCGAACTCCTCACTGAGAACCGTAAGGAATTTATTGATAAATATTGGACAAAAGAACAGGTTGATTACGTAAAGAATAGCGCTCGATTCTCATCCTCAAAGCAACGCATCCTCTTTGCTTACGCCCTTTTTGCCGAAAAAGACACTGACAAAGCCCAGCAAATCTATCACGACACCATGAATCATCAAGATGATTATCTCATCTTAGGCGAAGCGCGAGGGGACTTAGCGTTGATGAAGGACTTATTAGAAGGAAAGATTCGTGGCAAAGTTGAATGATAATGGTGGCATATGAAGGATATACGTCATATGCCACCATTGTTTTCATATTCTATAATAAAATGATAATGATCTACTCACAAATCACTCGTGCCATCTCATTTAAGGAAAGACATTGATTGCGCTGGATTGTAAGGCGCTGGTTGTGATGTTCCCAAGGGGCAAGGATGAGCAGACGTCCTTCGGCACAAGCATCAAAGCGCGCACCTCCGGGTTTGGCAAGGTCGGAGAATCCATTTTCTTGTAAAAGGATGAGCGGACAACCGACATCAAAGGCGGCTCGCATGATGGTTTTCTCTCCTGGCGATATACTGGGCGAAACCAACACGGCACCACGCTTTGCTTGCTCCAAGTAGTATGTCTTCTGTTGCGCGATTTCAGTTTCGGTAAGGCGACGTGAACATTGCACTTGCAGACGTACGGGGTGAGTCTGCAAGTAGCGGTTGCCTATGGCAGAAAATTCATACATCCCCACTTTTACATGGCGCTGTACGCGGAAGAATTCGGGGTGAAGGCGCTTCATGAGTAGGCGGCGAGGATTGTTGCGGAGGTAGGTAAACCAGTTGTCGAGTTGCCCCTGGCGGCCAAGGATGCTATCGGTATAGCCAATGCTCCAGAGGAGGCCATGCTTGCGGTCGGGATGGGGGCGAGGGGCGGGCGCGGTTACG
>CALFGU010000062.1 GCA_937877685.1 uncultured Prevotella sp. | reverse complement strand
CCTCACCACCAGAGGTGGTCCCCTCCCCCTGTAAACAGGGGGAGAACGCCATCCGGAAGTTTTTTATTCAACCTCCTCCTCTTCTTCTTCCACCAGCGTCTGTTGTTCCTTCGGCCAATTCACCAAAAAAACTTGACTCGTAGTGCGGGTGAAAGCCGTGTAAAGCCAACGGAGGTAAGAAATATCCGCCATATCTTCCGTGAGATACCCTTGGTCGATATACACATGCTCCCATTGTCCGCCTTGAGCCTTATGGCAAGTCACGGCATAGGCATATTTCAGTTGGAGGGCGTTATAATACGGGTCTTCTCGGAGTTTCTTCATGCGCTCTCGCTTGGAGGGTATGTCAAAATAGTCATCGTAAACGGCTTGAAAGAGTTTCTCGCTCTCTTCCTGCGATAGTGAGGGAGACTCTGAGGCTAACGTTGAAAGCAGTACGCGACAATCAATCTCGGAATCATCATAGTCGGGCAAACGTAAGGTTGCGTCGGCAAACTGAAAGCCATATTGCTCATGGATATTCCGTAAGCGCACCACCTCCATAATATCGCCATTTGCCAAGAAGTCGGGCAAGCGCATTTCCTTCAGTTCTTCGGGCGAACATCCGCGTCGCGCTTCTGTGGTCCAGTAATAATTGTTTTTCACCACCATGACCATATCCCCGCGTGTCAGTTCCTCCTCACGGTCAAAGATGCGGGCACGAATCCCATTGTTATAAATGTTCGCACGTTTGTTAGAGCGCGTCACGACAATCGTTCCCTCCGACCCATATTCGCGATAACTCGTCACGAGTGCCTCTATGAGTTCATTGCCTGGGAGAAAGCGCACCTTTCCAGAGCGAGAACCCGTAATTTCAGGCAGACAGAAGACCTCGTTTGCAATCAGTTCGCGAAGTTGTGTAGCATTGTGTAGTACCCCCGACTTTGCGTCTTGACGCACCACCTCTGTAAGGTCTGCCTCATACACCTCCATGCCGTAATAACGCATGGTCTCCGCACGGAGTGCCGGACTCTCGTCCTCACCCACTGGAGGAAGTTGGGCGGTGTCGCCCACAAAAATGATTTTGCAATTATCTGCTTCAAAGACAAAACGCAGGAGGTCTTCCAAAAGACTGCCACTCCCAAACATCTTACTCCCACTGCCCTCTGTAGCAATCATAGACGCTTCGTCAACAATGAAGAGCGTGCCTTGGTGCTTGTTATATCCCAGTCCGAAGCGCGTATCTTCGCCGTTAAAAGTTTGTTGGCGGTATATGGCTTTATGAATCGTAAACGCAGGAGTCCCGGCATGGTGGGAGAATACCTTAGCCGCGCGTCCCGTAGGAGCAAGGAGCACTACGTGACGCTTCATCTCCTGCATCACCCGCACCAGCGCACCAACAAGTGATGTTTTTCCCGTTCCGGCATACCCGCGCAGAATAAAAACCGACTGCTCATTTTGCGCAGCAAAGAAACGCGCCAACCCCCTTACGGCAGTTTGTTGACAGTCCGTAAGGGGGTGGGGAAAGTGGGACTGAATGCGTTCGAAAAGCATTGCGAGGAAACTTTAGTTTTTTATTAACTCCCCTCACTTTGCTTATAGGGGAGCTTTGTTATGGGCTATTATTAGGACCCAACGATGGAGATTGTTATAGTGTGCGTTGGAGAATTTGGAGTGTGATTCATTCTTAGCTCTCCCCTTAAGATAGGGGGAGTACCGCCCTTGGGCGGGGAGGGGGTATGAACTATTGAGTGAGTGAATCGTTAATTGGGATTCCTAATCGACAATGTTGTACAACTTCGCAAACCTTATTACGAACCCATTCAGGATACTCCAATACCATCTTGTTCTCAAATCTGATTGTTTGGATCTTATGTATGTCAAGTAAATCCTTGGTGCGACATTTATCTTGGAGTATTCTTGCTTCCGTAAAGTGAGGAGCACCGTCAAGTTCTATGCACAATCGTAATTCGGGGCAATAAAAGTCTAAGACATAATTCTCTATGCTAAACTGTCTACGAAATCGTGCTCCTTCTATTTGTCGGGATTTGAGCATTCTCCACATTATGGCTTCAGCAATAGTTCCGTGTGTCCGAAGGTAGGTTCTTAATCCCTTTTTCGCTTTCAGGTTGTGGGTATGCATCTGTAAAAGTATGGTGAAATTCTTTTGAAATTGTGTGTGGAAGATTAGATTAACATACCCCCTCCCCGCCTTCGGCGGTACTCCCCCTAACTTAAGGGGAGAGTAGGGTTACAATCCTTCGCTAATATTTCGCCAACACGATTACTGGATGGCGTCCAACATCTTCTTTAACACAACGGTCGCAGAGATTTCTCGGTTTGCCGCTTCGGGAATTACGAGCGAGCGGGGCGATTCTATGACGTCGTCACTCACAATGACATTGCGGCGCACGGGCAAACAGTGCATAAAGTGAGCGTCATTGGTCACCGCCATCTGGCGTTCCGTCACCGTCCAAGAGCGGTCTTGGCAGAGAATCTTACCATAGTTTTCGGGGCAAGTCACACCGGGGCAACTCCAATTCTTGGCATACACGAAGTCTGCGCCTTCAAACGCCTTCATTTGGTCATATTCTACA
The DNA here is from genome assembly GCA_937877685.1 of uncultured Prevotella sp. Classification (GTDB taxonomy): domain Bacteria; phylum Bacteroidota; class Bacteroidia; order Bacteroidales; family Bacteroidaceae; genus Alloprevotella. The sequence continues at coordinate 5,364 of CALFGU010000062.1, read as the reverse complement.
CGAGCATCCCCAACGAAGAGCGGATCAAGTTCATAGCCCTCGGGATGTGTCACTACGAGGTCCACATCTCCCGCACGCATCCATTCCGCAAAGCTATTGGGCACCGCCTGTGGGAGTGCCTTGGGATGAGGTGCCCAGGTGAGCACCACCTTTGGGCGCTTCGTTGCCTTATGTTCCTCAATCGTGATGAGGTCAGCAAGCGCCTGGAGCGGGTGTGCCGTAGCGCTTTCCATAGAGAACACGGGTTTGCCGCTATAACGGATAAACTGGTTAAGCACATGCTCTGTGTAGTCCTCCTGACGGTTGGTGAGTCCCGCAAAAGTGCGTACGCCGATAATGTCGCAGAAAGAAGCCATCACGGGAATCGCTTCCAAGAGGTGTTCACTCTTATCGCCGTCCATAATTACGCCACGCTCGGTTTCCAATTTCCAAGCGCCCTGATTTACGTCAAGCACAATGACATCGAGACCCAAGTTACGCGCCGCCTTTTGCGTAGAAAGGCGTGTGCGAAGACTATTGTTGAAAAACACAAGGAGTGCCGTTTTTCGCTTACCGAGGTTTTCGAAAGCGTAACGGTCGTTTTTAATTACTTTTGCCAAGGCAAGCGCGTCAGAGAGGTTGCCAAGGTCTTTTGCGTAAAGGAATGTTTGCATATAATGTTTTGAGTTGTTTAAGGGGTTAGGGGTTGTGCAGACTTATCTTGTAAAATTCTTGTCTGCTTGTACCTATAAAGGTGTCTATTAAACCACAAAAATACAACTTTGCCCCAACATATCGCTCATAAATGGAGGTAATTCTTTGCTACACTTCATTTCCTTGAAACGAAGTCTTACTTACGGCGTCGTAAGTCTTACTTAATGCGCCGTAAGTTTAACTTTGTTTTTCCTATTAAAGATGCCCTCCGGAAAGGGCGTAATTCCCGCTTCTCTATGCCTGTTAAGAAAAAATAACAGAGTTGCGCTTCTGCGTCTAACCGAAATGTTGTATTTTTGCTTTTGTAACTTAAAAACGAAATGATTATGAGAAAACAACTCCTTATTTTTGTTGCGCTGTTCGCAATGGCTGCGTTTGGCACCAATGTCGTAGCACAGACTCCTGAAAAGAAAGCGTCAGTCGTTAGAACCGTAGATGCGAACGTGGCAGGCACAGATGTGCTTTCCGAACTTGCTAAGAATTACGAAGGCAAGGTGGTTATAATCGACTTTTGGGCAACTTGGTGTGGCCCTTGCCGTCAGGCGATGAAGTTAATCGATGAAATCAAACCCGAACTCCAGAAGAAAGGTGTGGTATTTGTGTACCTTACGGGCGAAACTTCACCCCTTGAAAAGTGGGAGGGTATGATTGCTACGATTGAGGGCGACCATTACCGCATCACGAACAAGCAGTGGGGCGCACTTTGCAGTAGTTTAGGTTTGCGCGGTATCCCTTCTTACATGATTCTCAATAAGGACGGTAGCACCGCCTACGACAACTTCAAGACGGGTGGCTATCCTGGTAGCGAAGTGCTCCAGAATCAGGCGGAAGTTGCTTTGACAAAGTAAAATTAAACAAAATGAGGGTGTGTCAAGACCTTTGACGCACCCTCTGTGTTGCTCTATATGAATAATCGAGTATTGGTGGCCATGTCTGGCGGAGTGGACAGTTCCGCCGTATGTCTGTTGCTTCAGGAACAAGGTTATGAAGTGGTAGGCATGACTATGCGCGTCTATGATTTGCCCCATCAATTTGCCGAAGGCACTACGGAACCCGACTTCATCGAAAGCGCGCGCCGTTTGGCACAAGAATTGGGCATTGAGCACCATGTCGTGGACGTTCGCGAGGAGTTTCGTGCATCCATTGTCCAGTATTTCCTCGATGAGTACCGACAGGGGCGCACGCCTAACCCATGTGTGCGTTGCAATCGCGATTTTAAATTTCGCTTGCTCTATGAGTTGGCGGATAAATTGGGGTGCGACCGCATGGCAACGGGACATTATGTCAAGACGATTCGTCACGGGGAAAACGATTACCTCTTGATGGGCGACGATGTGCGTAAGGATCAGTCGTATTTCCTTTGGCGTGTGCCTCAAGCGACACTTCGCCGTTGCCTATTCCCACTCGGCACGATGGAGAAGGCGGAAGTGCGTCGCGTACTTGCCGAACGCGGATTCGAATGGCGCGCCAAGCAAGCAGAATCTATGGAAGTGTGTTTCGTAGAAGCCGATTATCGCGATTTCTTACGCGAACAGTTGCCCACTCTTGCTGATGAAGTGGCAGGCGGTTTCTTTGTTGACGGAGCGGGTAGGAGATTGGGGCAACACTTAGGCGTACCCTTCTACACCGTTGGGCAACGCAAGGGCTTAGGTATTGCTCTCGGAAAACCTGCTTACGTATTGCGCCTCAATGCTGAGAAAAACACTATCGTACTTGGCGATGAAACCGAACTCCTTACCCAAGCGTTCTTTGCCGAAGATGCCCAATTCGTCGATGAAACCGAAGTTTTTTCAGCCGCTGACCTCATGGTGCGCGTCAGGTATCACTCCCAACCCGTGCCTTGCCGTATAGAGCGACTTGATGACGGCCGTTTGCTCCTTAGAACGGAAACTCCCGTCAGCGCCATTACCCCAGGGCAAAGCGCCGTGCTTTATATTGGCAGTCGCTTAGTTGGAGGGGTTATTATTGGTAATCAGCGCGGTATAGGGGCTTACTTAGTTTGTTCAGAGCAGCATTAAGGCATTTGATGAACTTTTGTTCTTCTGTTCTTCTGTCTAAACGCACAGTAATCATCCCTGGCAATCCCTTCCCAATCCTTCGTTCGCTCCGTTGCGACACCGTCGCAACGAACTTAACCTCTTAGACAATGAAAACCCTCCTATACATCCACGGCTTCGGCTCATCTGGTTCTTCCGGTACGGTAATGATGCTCCGCCAAATGCTGTATTCTCATGGCATAAAGGTAATTGCTCCCGACCTTCCCGTGCTTCCCGCTGACGCTATCACACTCTTGCGCAACTTGGTGGAAACGGAAAATCCCGATCTTATTATTGGCACTTCGATGGGCGGATTCTATACGGAATTGCTCCGAGGCAGGAAGCGCATTCTGGTAAATCCCAGTTTTAAGATGGCGCGTTTGCTCACGTTCAAGGGCATGGGGCGCTATCCTTTCTTGAACAAGCGCGAAGATGGGGCGAAGGATTTTAAGGTTGATAAGGTGATGATTGACCAATTCAAGACCTTGGAAAAAGAATCCTTTGCGAAAATTACCCCCGAGGAACGCGCAAACGTCTATGCCTTCTTTGGCAACGCCGATAAGGTGACACGGGAGTTTCAACCCGTCTTTTGCAAACATTACGGCAAGGAACATTTCACCGTCTTTGAGGGTGAGCACCGCTTGAACGATGAGATTTTGAATAAAGTGGTCTTGCCCTTAATCAAGGAACTTTTATCCATTAGCTAAGTTTGGTGTTGTTTCATTAAATATAACTATTGTATCATACCCCCTCCCCGCCTGTGGCGGTACTCCCCCTATCTTAAGGGGAGAGTTAAAGAATGATATACCTCTTCATCTCTCACTTGACGAACTGAGTGAATTTCAATTTGTTCTTTATGACGGAAGATGCTAACTTAGTTCTCCCCTTAAGATAGGGGGAGTACCTCCGTAAGGAGGGGAGGGGGTATGAAGTTATTTATACAAAACAAAAAGATTATTATACCTCTATTATATGACTCCACTCAGTCTTTACGAACTAAACTGTGCCGTAAGCGAGGCCGTAGAAGCCAATTTCAACGACACCTATTGGGTGGCGGCGGAATTGAGCGAGGCACGCGTGGCATCCAATGGGCATTGCTACGTAGAGTTTGTTGAGAAGGACGAGAGTGGCAGTAATATCCTTGCCCGAGCACGAGGAAACATTTGGCGCAATGCTTACCAAAACATCGCCTTCCGTTTTCGAATGGCTACGGGAACCGACCTGCAGGCGGGCATGAAGGTACTCTGCTTGGTGAGTGTGAACTTTCATCCGCTTTATGGGTATTCCTTGACGGTCACAGACGTAGATCCTACCTATACCCTTGGAGATATTGCCAAGCGTAGGCAAGAGATTTTGGAGCAATTAGAACAGGAGGGCGTTTTAGAGGGTAACTTAAACCTGCAACTCCCACGCCCCTTGCGCCGCATTGCCGTGATTTCAAGCAGTAAGGCGGCGGGTTTCGGTGATTTCCAAGACCAACTCGCGCAATCGGGTTATCCTTTTGAATGCACCCTTTTTCCTGCCATCATGCAGGGAGAACAAGTGGAGGAAAGCATTATCCGTGCTCTCCAAGCGGTGTGTGAAGACGCTAATGTCTGGGATTGTATTGTGATTATCCGAGGCGGTGGCGCGGCTGCCGACCTTTATGGTTTTGAATCCTTAAACCTGGCGCGTGAAGTGGCGTGTTGCCCCATCCCAGTGATTACGGGAATTGGGCATGAGCGTGATGAGACGGTCATAGACTTTGTAGCGCACACGCGACTGAAAACTCCCACCGCCGTAGCCGCATTCTTGATTGAGCAACGCCGTAATGAAGTCGATCTTGTGGCAGAATTAGAGGCGCGACTCTATACTTCTGCCCAGCGATTCCTTTCGCGAGAAGAGCAAAACCTGCTTGTGCTCACGCAACAGTTGCGCATTTTGGCACATCAAGCAACGGCGCAAGAACAAGAGCGACTGGCACAACTCCGCACCGCCATTCAGTTGCTCACCAAGCAAACCTTGCGCACGGAAAGTCACCATCTCTCGCTCCTTGAAAAGAGTTTGCAACTCGCCGACCCCCAACACATCCTCTCCCTTGGTTACAGCGTGACCCGCCTGAACGGAAAAGTCGTGACCAATGCTGAATGTCTGAAATCTGGTGACCTCTTAGAAACGCAATTCGCTCAAGGAACAATCACTACAAGAGTAGAATGAAGCATCTATACGAATAACATTCCGCAGGGTCCTCAAACCCTCATAACCTCATAACCTCAAAACCTCCCCAATGACCTATACCCAAGCCACCCAGCGCCTTCAAGAAATCGTAGCATCTCTTGAATCGGGCACACTTAATGTAGATTCGCTCGCCGCGCAAATCAAAGAGGCGCAACAATTACTTGCGTTCTGCAAAGAGCGCCTTACGGCAACCACCCAAGAACTTGAAAACATATTGAACAATGAGCAAGAATAAACTCTCGAAGTTTGCCGACATGGCAAGTTACCCCCACGTGTTTGAAGCACCCTTCCAAGCACTCGACACTGAGGCGCAGTTTGAAATGAAGGGCCACTGGCACGAGCGCTTCTTTAAGAATAACAATCCCATCGTACTCGAACTCGGTTGCGGTCGCGGAGAATACACCGTGGGTCTCGGACG
>CALFGU010000061.1 GCA_937877685.1 uncultured Prevotella sp. | reverse complement strand
CTCTCCCCTTAAGATAGGGGGAGTACCGCCTTTGGCGGGGAGGGGGTATGATTACTATATTCGTTATTCTCTTAATATTATCTTGGTATCCTTTAAGATTGGGAGGGGGTATGATTCCATTCTCTCTGTATCCCTTAAGTTCGTGGGTGAATCGGCTTTCTCACCCCCACATTCCCATCAAACTCCTGAAACCGCTTAAATCCGTACCCTCTCCACGCAAGTTGGAAAGGGTTCGGATTTGAAGGTGGAGACATCGGAACAAAGGGGGGTGAAACTGGTGTTAAGTTCTTTTGTTCTTCTGTCAGAATAACCTATGTAGATTTATGCAACCTAAGAACCTGATGATGTGTGTTATTCAGACATCTCTTCGATTAATTTGGGGGCGTATTCCGTTAACAGTTCTTCCGCAAGTTCATCTACTTTTTTCAGGAACTCAGCGTTGATTTCGGGAGAGTCTAACATTTCGGTTGTAAACTGTGAGCGGTCGAACGTTCCCTCAGTTATGTGAATCATGGGGTAAGTTGCGTTGCCCTTTTTGTGAATGGTGACAAATTCTTTCACCACCTTGGCGTCGCCCAACAAGTAACATTGCTGCGTGTTGCCGTCCTTAGTGGGTCTTTCAACCAGTTCGAAACCATTGTCCAAGAGTTTCTGAGTTTCAAGTTCTAATTGCTTGCAAAACTCGGGGACATTCGTTTCATTGATAACCATGCGCATCTTCTTAATCTTCGCTTTGTTCTTCGTGCCTTTATTCATGATTTTCAGGATAAAAGAAGGAAATTTCACAGATTCTGTACCTGTAACTTGCTTCATACTTTCGTAAAAATCTTTGGTATTCTGAGCAAAAGAAACTTGACTTACGAGCGCAACGATGAGAGTTAAAATGAGGTTTTTCATAGTATTAGATTTAAGTTAAAAGGTTAGTTTTCAGATTGATTTAAGGGTAGTAAGGATTAGATAAGGTTCTCAGGTTGCAGTAAGGTTATTAGAAATTAAAGGTCAAGCCCACGTAGGCACCGTTAAAGTTCTTGATGGCATTGTTGTGGAAATTGTTGTGGCGATAACCCAAGTTGAGGCCCATCCAGTCAAGATTTTTTGTAGGCATGATGGTTATGCCTGCGTCATAGTAAGTGTAGTTATACGCAGCATTACCGACGGTGCTACCCATTGTTGCTGTAATCTTGAAACGTAGGTATTGCTTGGTGTCGGCATCCAAAAGAAGGTCGCCCAAGCGGAAGGTGAGACCGCCACCAAGAGTTAAAGCATCGTCCCAATCTTTATTGCCATTCACGTCGCTTAACATAAGGTTGCTTCCAACTTCTCCGACAACGCCCAAGCGCCATGCAGGAGTGTAAGAAAGGCGAACGGATGAATTTAAAAATTGCTTGCCTTTGTTTTCGGTAGTTCCGTTGAAGTTGAAGTCTAATGCAAAGGGGCAAGACTTTTTAACGGTGGTTTCTTCTGCTGAGTTTTGAGCAAATACACTGGGTGCAATCATGCACATGAGTGCGAGAATCATTTTTTTCATAGTTTTAATAATGTGTTAAAGGTTAAAAATTCGGTTTTAAATGTGTGATGTTTCAATTATAGTGGTTAAAACATGTTGCTCATAATCTCTTCCGCGCGCTTCAGGAAGTTAATATCGACCGTAGGTCGCTTACTGAGGTCGCCCTTTAGGCTGTTGTAATCAATCTTTCCCTTCATGGTGATAATCATTGGGAGCGCGCCCTTGCCCACTAAGCAATAGACAACTTCATGAGCAAATTTGTCGTCACCCAAAACGTAACTCTGCATGGTGTCTCCCTCAGGGGTGGCTTGTTCGTTGAGTTTATAACCATTATCCAGGAGTTTTTTGAGTTCCACTTCCAGTTGTTCGCAAAATTCTCGGGGATGCGTTTCGTTAGAAATAATCGTTTGGCTCTCAATTTTCGTTTTGTCCTTCCAACCTTTGTTCATCATCTTAACGATTACCGAAGGAAATTCGAAAACTTCCGTATCCTCCACCTTGTTTAAGGCCTGGATTAATTTGTCTGTGGTTTGCGCAAATGTCATTTGGGAAACGAGCAGAAGCGCAAGGGTTATAAAAATTCTATTCATTGTCTTGAGAATAAAAGGGTGATACATTTATGCTTCATGGTTTAGTTCCTTACCGAGAATGTCAGTGATTTCCTTTAGCGAAATGCCGAGTTGTTGCATCTTTTGGGCAATGCGGGGCACGTCGGTCTCAAAGAAATGGCGGCGACGGTTATCCAGGATAATCTGTTTCGCCTCGGGGGCAACGAAATATCCCAATCCGCGCTTGCTATACAGCACACCGCGTTGCGCCAGTAGGTCATAGGCCTTCACCGTAGTATTTACGTTGACTTCAAGCAACACAGAGTAGTCCCTCACTCCAGGAACACGACTGTCCGCTTCGTAAATACCCGCCAGGATTTCATCACTCAGTCGCTCGGCAATCTGAATGTAGATGGCTTGTCCGTCTATAAAATTCATAATGGTCGAGTTTTAAGGGTGAATACTAAAGCACTTGCAAACGGCAATAGCGACGGTAGGCAAGATAAATCACTCCGCCCGCCAACCCTAAGACACAGAGGGCGTAAAGGACGTCAACCCATGTTGCATGCAACCCATTGTTTTCTAAAATATTTAATGGATAGAACAACGCCATCGGATTTAAGACAAATGTCAGGAGTAACACCTTGATAAATGCCTTATTGCGGAAATACGCACTGCCTAATGCAAACAAACTTGCGGCGAAAGCGTGTATGCTCAGTAGCACCCAAGGCACCTCGGGCGTTAATTGGTCAATATTTGTATGAACCCATGTATTATTCGTAATCTTTAAGATATTCGCTATTAAACTATGGTTGGCCACTTCACTCACTCCAAGGCGCACACTAATGTAAAGCGCCTGAATAATTTCCGAACACAGGTAACTCAGTAAGTATATCGCCCAAAAACCAAAGATGGCGAGCAGATGGCGTGACAATGCCTTCTCGAAGTTTGAGGCAGGCAACATAAAGTTTGAGATGCGATGTTCCTTCGTGTTGAGATGGGCATAGGTGAGACTCATAGCAAAGCAAGAAGCCAACGCAAACGCGCCCCAATTAAGGAACATCTGGATGGGGAAACGCACTTCGGGATAACCTATGATATTACCTAAAAAATGGATGAGTGTGTGGGCGATGACCAAAACGCCAAAGAAGGCAATGTAGGTGCGACGGTGTTCCGCCAAGTCGCGACGTAAGACGAGGCAAAAGCGGGGGTATGAGAAATTAATCATTGTCAGTGGATTTAATGAGGGTAATAAGCAGTTTCTTCTTTAATCTTGCGCGCCTTTTCCAGCAAATGGGGGTCGGCATGTACGGCATTAAAGAGCAGTTCTAAGTTCAAGGGCGTCTCTTCGCTCTCCGTGTTGGTGCGCACTATGAGATGGCCGCCAATGTAAGGGTAAGCATAGAGTGCATCATCCGTAGGCGCGCCCATGGGTCGCTGATCGAAGTAAAGGAGTCGGGAAATTTCTGCTGTAGAGCAGTTTGTCAGCAGGCGGCTTCGCTCAATGATGGTTACATAATCCAAAAGCACGTTCACGTCGCCCACTTGGTGCGTAGAAATCAAGATGGTGCGCTCATCGTTCATGCTTGACGAAATCACCTTTCGGAATTGCCCCTTCGCAGGTATGTCAAGGCCGTTCGTAGGTTCGTCCATGAGGAGCAACTTTGTGTTGGTGGCGAGCGCAAAACTCATATACACCTTCTTCTTCTGCCCCATGGAGAGCGCTCCAAGGTTGAGCGTCGTGGGCAATTCAAAGTCGCGCAGGTTTCTTTCCAAGTCGTCCCAACTGAAGCGAGGGTAGAAGGGCGCGTTGATACGCACGTATTGTTCTAATGTCATCTTGGGCAATTCAAACTCTTCGGGAACGATGAACATGTCTTGAAGTGTCTCGGGCAAACGGAGTTGTGGGGTGATGCCATCCACAGTTACCTCTCCCTTAAAGGGGCGAAGCAATCCGGCAATGAGATAGAGTAGGGTGGATTTCCCTGTGCCGTTTTTGCCTAACAGACCGTAGATTCTTCCGGGCTCAATCGTGAGCGAAAAGTCCTTAAACACGGAGTTTAACTTGCCTCCGTAGCCAAACGAAATATCTTTAATTTCAATCATAATGAGTGTTGTGTTTTGGTGTAATAGTTAAATATGACACTGCAAAAGTACTTAATTTTTCTTTACCTCCAAATAAATTGAAAGAAATTTCAGAAAAAAAGTCGTAACTTTGTCAAAGCGGAGTCAGAAAACCACTTTGAGGCGCCTCCGTGAGGCACGCTGAGAACACAAATAGAAACGCTGAAAATTAAGTGCTACTTAGGAGAAACTCTTTGAGACTAAATTTTAATTAAGTGCTACTTAGTTTTCACAGAAAAAGATAGCGGAAAAAGAAGGCAATAATCAAGGGTTAACTGCTATATTCTTGTCAAAAAGAATCTTCGCTATTGTTCCACTCTCACCCCAAACGCTCCTTCTCATCATGGCAATCAACAAAAAACTTTGGTTAATACGCTTGTTGCGTCAGCATCCGCAGGGACTTACGCGCCAGGAGATTCTCCATGCTTGGGCAGACGAGGACGACCGTGGCCGACCCATGCCGCCGTCAACCTTTCACGACCAGTGTAATGAGATGATGCGCATTTACGGAGTCAGAGCTGTGCTTCACAATGGGCGTTATGCCTTGGAGCATACGGATAAGGGTGAGGTTGATTTCTTTAACTTCCTCTTGGAGCGCAATGAAGATTTCAACGTTTCGGGAGGTGAGTATTTGCCCAACTTGCATGAGGCGATTGAACAGCGAAGGATGGTCAAGATGGAGTATCACTCGCTTAACCGCGCGGCATATACACTCACGCTTGCGCCTTACTGTTTGCGCTTTACGCAGGGCAATGCTTACGTAGTGGGGTTTTCTTCGCATCATAGCCAAGTGCGTACGTTTGCTCTTGACCGTATTCGCAACGCTCAGCAACTCCCGCAACGCTTTACGAGACCTGCGACGTTTAATGCCGCCGTTTATTTCCAACACAGTTACGGTGCCTTTGGCGGAGATGACATAGCGCCCGAAAGGGTAGAGATTCGTTGCAACGAATGGCTCACATCCTACCTCCGCCAACGCCCTTTGCACCCCTCGCAACAGGAAGCGGCGCCCGGAAGTTTCACCCTCAACGTAGCGCTGACCAAAGATTTCATCTCCGCCCTGCTTTCGTTCGGGGCAAGTCTGTATGTTTCTTTTCTGCTTTCCATTGATCAATGAGAGCAGGGATGAAATAACATCCGGGTTCGTCGGTCATGACATATCCTTCCTTGAGACGTCGTCCCATACGAAGTGATGCTAATCCAAATTGGGTTGAAG
>CALFGU010000060.1 GCA_937877685.1 uncultured Prevotella sp. | reverse complement strand
CCTCACCGCAAAGCGGTCCCCTCCCCCTATGAACAGGGGGAGAGCGCCATCCGGATTTTAAACACCCTCATAACCTCATAACCTTACAACCTCTAACCTTATTACCTTATAACCTCAACCTTAATTCCCTCAACCTCTCATAACCTCAATTATGACCAACAAACTTGTTCTTTTTGGCGCTGCCTCACTCACGGGGCTCGCACTCCAAGCTCAGGAAAAGCCAAATATTATTTATATTATGTGTGACGACATGGGTTACGGCGACCTCGGTTGTTATGGCCAGCAATATATAGCTACGCCCAACCTTGACCGTATGGCGGCACAGGGTATGCGCTTTACGCAAGCCTATGCGGGAAGTCCCGTGTCGGCACCCTCACGCGCCAGCTTCATGACGGGACAACACACCGGCCATACGCATGTTCGTGGCAACAAGGAGTATTGGCCCAGTGGCGGACGCATTCAGTATGGCAACCACTCGGATTATGCCCGCGTGGGTCAGGAACCCTACGACCCCAACCATAAGATTATTCCCGAAATCATGAAGGAACATGGTTACACAACGGGTATGTTTGGCAAATGGGCGGGAGGTTACGAAGGCTCTGTCTCAACTCCCGACAAGCGTGGCATTGACCAGTTCTACGGTTACATCTGTCAGTTCCAAGCCCACCTCTATTACCCCAACTTCATGAACCGTTACGACCCCTCGCGTGGGGATGAAGGCGTGGTGCGTGTGCTTCTCGAAGAAAACATTCCCCACCCCATGTACGGCAATGGTTATGAAAACCGCCCGCAATACACTGCCGACCTCATCCATCAGGAAGCCCTTGCATGGTTAGACAAGCAGACTGCCGACAAACCCTTCCTCGGCATCTTTACTTACACCCTTCCCCATGCCGAACTCATTCAGCCCGAAGACTCCATACTTCTCGCCTACAAGGGTCACTTCTGCAAGGAAAAGACTTACGGTGGCGACTCCGGATCTTGGTATAACCCCACAGACATTGCCCATGCGCAGTTCGCAGGTATGATTACGCGCCTCGACAAACAGGTGGGCGAAATCCTTGATAAGTTGGAAGAAAAAGGCATGACCGAAAACACCATCGTCATCTTCACTTCCGACAACGGTCCTCACGAAGAAGGCGGTGCCGACCCCACATTCTTCAATCGCGATGGCTTACTCCGCGGTACAAAGCGCTCTACGCATGAAGGAGGTATCCGTGTGCCCTTCATCGTACGCTGGCCCGGGACCGTAGAAGCAGGTCGCGTGTCCGACCATCAGTTGGCGTTCTACGACATCCTCCCCACCTTCTGCGACATTGCCGGAATCGGAGGCTACCCCGAAGCATTCGTAAACAAGAATCTTGAAGGCGACTGCTTTGATGGACTTTCCTTCTACAACGAACTCACTGGCAAACCCCAGGAAGCCCACGACTTCCTCTACTGGGAGTTCCACGAAACAAACATGATGGCTCTGCGCATGGGAAATTGGAAAATGGTGGTAAAGAATGGCAATTGCATGCTCTACGACCTCGCAACCGACCTCCACGAAGACACTGACGTAGCAGCAAAATACCCCGAAGTGGTGCAGAAAATGAAGGAAATCATCCTCTCACAGCACACCAACAGCAACCTCTTTAAGGTAACTTTGCCCACATTATAAACGTGGTAGCAACACTGCATAAGAAATCGGAGATGCCCTCAAGCTTGGGCATCTCCGATTCTTTTTTGCCCCATCTTTTAACTTTTGCCCCACCCTTTCTCAGCCCTATTCTTACCAAAATTAAACATCCCCACCATAACACCTCTTTTAGCAAAAACAATTAAAGACTTTAGACAAATTCTATTACTTATTCGGCGCCCAATAATACTCTTTGTGACAAGGGGATGTATTGGAGGGGCAAAGATGTGGGGGATAGATAAAAAGAAGGCCCTATGGCGGTGGGTTGAGACAGAAGAACAAAAGAAATAGAAGGACTTTCGTTTGACAAGTAGGGACGCACGGCGCGTGCGTCCTAAATACATACGTCGTATGCAACCAACAATGCGAAGCATCTTACGGTTCCGTAAAAACATAAGGAACAATATAGCAGTTAACTCAAGCATATTTTAGACACTGAAAGTGTCTCCGCTCAATAACCGCGGGGTACGCTTCAGCGCACCCCCAGAAGTAAAAACCGTATGACGCACCCTGAATGGGTGCCCTAACATTTGAAGAACTAAGTATTGGGGCACCCATTCAGGGTGCGACCTATCACCGCCCAACTTCCGGGGGTATTCGCTTCGCTCAAACGCCCCGGTTATTGAGCGGTGACGCCTTCAGCGTCATAACACTTCTATTTGGGTCAACTACTATTATATTGCAAAAACCTGCGCATCCACCCACCAGCACATGAGGACGCACGCGCCGTGCGTCCCTACCAGTCAATCGGAATTCCTTCTGTTGCTTTTGTTCTTCTGTCAACAACCACACAAACGTAAAATTAATGGTGCTCAGCGGAGTAAAACAAGGAAAACTGTGGGGGAAGCGTAATTCGTAAGACACTTATGCTGAGCATTTCATAAACATTTCTTAATTTTGTAGGCAGTAACTATAAGACTGATAATTCAAAATATTACATCACACTAATGCTATGATTAAACTTTCAAAGATTATGGGCAAGCGCATGCTCTTATGCGTCTTGACAGGTGTCTTTGCCTTCTCGGCGAGTGCGCAGACCATTGGTAGTATCTACCGAATTGTGTCGTTCAACACGGGAAAGGCAGTGACCAATGCGGGAAATCATGCTCCCGACGCGCCTATCATAATGGGCGACTTAGATGAAAATGACAAGTCGCAGTTATGGGCGCTCATCAGCAACGGAGATACGGAAAGCTATGGCCTTTATAACATGGGTTCTAAGTTGAGTATCGACATGGCTTTGGAGAGCAAGAACCCTGGAAAACTCTTGCATTGGAAACCCAATCTCAACAACACGAATCAGATTTTCAAAATCCACTCTCCAGGTATCGCAGGTTCGGCCATCCAACTGCTTTGCGCAGAAAATCCTAACCTTGCCATCATGGAATATGAGAATGGCGAACTCTGGATGAAGAATGAACTGACGAACACCAGCACTTACTTTGAACTCAAAGAGGTGGTGAACGTAAAGGATAACATTTCGCCTCTGCCCTATTTCACTTACCAAATCAAGAGTGTAAACACTGGCAAGGTGCTTTCTAATGGCGGTAACAACGAAAATGATGCAAAAATCATTGTTGAACCAGCCGATGAAAAGAATTTCGGACAGATGTGGAAGTTGAGCATTCCTGCTTATCAGACAGGTTCAACTACGTGGTTCCAACTGCTGAACGAAAATTGCGGTAAGTGTATTGACTGCGCATTTGAGGCAGGTGTTGGTCCCTTGCAGTGGAGTCAGGGCAAGGATGATAAGGAAGCCAACTGGAATCAGATGTTTGAAATCATCGAAGTTGAGGGTCTTGAAGAAACCTATCAGCTTAAGGTGGGCAAGAACGTAGGTTCGAAGTGGTCACCTTCGTTTGAATATTATTACTTTGCCGTAAATGCTGCGGAAGAGGTTTACTTAACCACCGACGCATCAAGTACAGACACACATTTTACGTTCACTCGCGTGAGCAACGATAACTTGCCTCAAGGACTTTATTGGCAAGATGAAAATGTGTTTGAACAAAACAAGGAAAAGGGACACGCCACCTATATTCCTTATCAGTCAACCGAAGCCATGCGTGCAGATGCGCGCTACGGCAAGGCATGGTTAGACCCCACTTTGAGTTCACGTTGGATGACTTTGAACGGCACGTGGAACTTAATTTGGAATGTGCTCAACGATGACCTCACAATGCCCGGCGAAGAATTCTATGGCGACAACGTAGATGCTTCAAGCTGGCAACAAATGCAGGTTCCCGGATGCTTGGAAATGTCTGGTTTCGGAAAGCCTCTCTATATTAATGTGGACTATCCCTTTACCGACAATCCTCCTTACGTAACGATGCGCAGGGGATTGGACAACAGCGTGGGTAGTTATCGCCGCAACTTCACGCTTCCTGAAGGTTGGGAAAATGAGCGTGTGTTGCTCCACTTTGATGGTATTTACTCTGCCGCTTATGTGTGGGTGAACGGTCAGTATGTGGGTTACACAGAAGGCGGTAATATGGATGCTGAATTTGACGTGAGCAAGCACGTACGCACAGGTGAGAATAATATTGCCGTACGCGTGATTCGCTGGACCGACGGTTCCTATCTCGAAGGACAAGATATGTGGCACATGAGCGGTATTCACCGCGACGTTTACCTCATGTCTGTTCCTAAGGTGTTTGTAAGAGACCATTATATCTCCAGCGCACTTTCAGGAGACGCTACTTCAGGCACACTCACCGTGAAGTTAGACCTCGACAACCGCGACGGACTCACTGCCAGCAAGCAGTATGAAGTGCGCCTCATTGATCCTGCTGGAAACGTCATTCAGACACAGACAGGCAACGCTGACTTTACAACTGCTGAAACCTCTAAGAATCTTGCCATCCTCTTCGAAGGACTTGCAAATCTCCAACCCTGGACAAGCGACAGTCCTGCGCTTTACACCGTTGAAATTATCCAAAAGGATGCTGCGGGTAAGGAAGAAAGCGTGACGGCAACGAAGTATGGTTTCTGCGTAGCTACGATTCAGAACAACCAATTCTTGGTAAACGGCAAGCGTGTGCTGATGAAGGGTGTGAATACGCAAGACACACATCCCATTATGGGACGCACAATGGACATTGAAACAATGTGGACCGACCTCATGCTGATGAAGCAGAACAATGTGAACATGGTGCGCTCGAGTCACTATCCCCGTAGTCCGAAGATGAATGCCATGATGGACTATATCGGTATGTACCAGATGGATGAAGCAGACGTTGAGTTCCACAAGAATTGGTCAAACGGCGGACGCATACATATTGCGTCTTCTTGGCGCGCACCGATCGTAGATAGAATCACTCGCATGGTGCTCCGCGACAGAAATCACCCCTGCGTAGTATCATGGAGTCTCGGTAATGAAAGTGACGGCGGCGTAAACTTCAATCACGCTTACAATGCTGCCCGAGCGCTCGACCCACGTCCTATTCATTATGAAGGCGCTACTCGTGCAGGAACATCTCCTACGGATATTTATAGTGTCATGTACCGAGACGTGCCTACTGTAGAGTGGGACGTTGACCGAAAGGGCCAACCCTATTTCATGTGTGAGTATGCTCACGCTATGGGTCACTCAGTGGGTAACCTCAAGGAGTATTGGGACGTGATGGAAAGCAGTACGAATGGTATGGGTGGCTGTATCTGGGACTGGGTGGACCAAGCTATTGTTTCGCCTGAAGATATTAAGAACGGCGAACTCAAGGTGAATGGTTTCAACAAGTATCGTAATGGTAACGACTATCCTGAAGCGCCCCACCAAGGTAATTTCGTGAACAACGGTGTTATCACAGCTGACCGCCAACCTACGGGTAAACTTGCAGAAGTGAAGCGCATTTACCAATACATCAAGTTTGGCAATTTCAATAAAACGGCTAAGGTCATCCGCATCACCAATAACTACGAAAGCCTTGACCTCGAAGGAATGACGCTTACTTGGAAAGTGCTCCACGAAGGTTTTGAAGTGGAAAGCGGAAGCATGACGCTCCCCTCTGTTCCTACTTCAACATTCAAAGACCTTTCTATTCCTTACACCACAAGCATTGATAATGGCGAATATCTGTTGAACGTCTCTGTATGTCTTTCTCAGGCAACATCGTGGGCGGAAGTTGGTCACGCGATTGCGAGCACACAGTACACGCTTCAAGAGCGCAACTCGCTCGCCTCTGCTGATGCCACCGCAGGAACTCCGCTTAAGGTGACCAAGAGTGGCACTACCTACTACATCGAAGGCGAAGACATGAGCATGAAGGTAAATACAACGAACGGTATTACCTACTGGAACATGGGCGGATTAGACGTAATCACGGCTAATAGCAGTGGCAAGTCGGCTCCTGCCTATAGCAATTACCGCTGGATTGAAAACGATGCTCCTTATGGCACAGACCCCTATTACAGTGCGGAAAATGGCATCACCAGTCGCACCTTTAGCGTAAAAGAAAGTGGCGATGGCGCAACGGTGACTATCACAGAAACAGCTTCGGGCAACTTGTGCAACTACAAGTTTGTATATACCGTGAATCGTGATGGCAGTGTAGATCTCAATGCACAATACTCTCCACGCAGCAACTCACTCCGCCGCATCGGTATGCAAATGCAAATGAATTCTGAGTTGAACATGACGGAATACTATGCACGTGGTCCGCTCGACAATACGATAGACCGTAAGCAGGGTGCCGACCTTGGCATTTATAGTCTGCCCGTTAAGGACTACCACGTGGATTATGTGCGTCCCCAAACAAGTGGCGACCGCCAGGATGTGCGTTGGGTAACATTCTATGGCGCTAATGGCGACGGTATTAAGGTCGAAACTGAAGGTCAGGTGAACATGACCATCGACAACTACACCGATGCTTACATGCACAACTACCTCCACCAATGGCAAATGGATGCTTCCGATGATATTTTCGTAAACTTCGACGTAGCACAACTCGGTGTGGGTAACGGTTCTTGCGGTGCCGGCGTTTTAAGTAAGTACGTGCTTCCCGCAAGTGGCACTTACAGTTACAAGCTCCGCTTCTCTTACGTTGAGGAAGCCACTACGGGCATCGAACAACTTCCCAGCGTGCCCCAGGGTGAAGCAACGGGCGATGCGTCTATCTATAACATCCATGGCGTCGTTGTAGGCAACACAGCAAATCCCACATCGCTCCCCAAGGGTATCTACATTACCAACGGAAAGAAGTTTATCGTGAAGTAAACTAACGACCCATGACGTTTCGCAGGCGCTCCTTTCGCATGCAGTTTATCATAACTTCAAACGAAATTGCCCTGCGCAAAACGGCATCTCAAATACGAAAAACAAAGCCTCAAAGAATTTAAATTTAGTCTTAAACAATTTGAATTCTTTGAGGCTTTATTTTGCCCCTGATTCTAAGATTCTTAGGAATTTGGCACACAAGGTCTTTTCTGCCTGTCTTTAAGGCAAAATTTTGTTTCTCTGTATCCACAATTTTATTTTTTAAACGTATCTTTGCAAGGATAATATTCACTTCTAACTCACAATAATCCTATGAAAAAAATTGCGATGATGCTGTCGTGCTTGTTCTGCGGATGCATGAGCCTTTTGGCGCAAGGTTTCCCCACAATCAGCGACGACGAAACCACTAAGTGGTACCTCATTCAGTTTATGAATGGTGGCAATGCCTTTACGGCGGCGTCAAGTGGTGCAGAAATTACCACATCAGCCCCTGTTGCAAACGACGCTCAGCAGTGGAAGATTACGGGTAACGATACTGACGGTTACCAGTTCACGAACAAGAAGGGATACACCCTCTATGTAGGTTCAGCAAGCCTCAACCAAAAGGTGCATGCAGCGACTTCAACTGCGGGTAAAGTATCAAAGTTTACTATCACCGAAACTCCCTATAGCGCCTATAGCGGAGCTTTTGAAATCCATCCCAAGGGCAACTCCGGCGTTTCGTTTAACCTTTGGGGAGGTCCCGCAGAAAATCGCGGTGTTGGTCTTTGGAACAGTTCAAATGACCAAAACAACCCCGTAAAATTCGTGGAAGTTAAGGCGTTTGAAGAACTCGGCAAGATTTCTATCATCCCCTATCCCGCATCATTGACAATCACCAACGAAGAAGCACGTTTCGACGTCAACGCCCTCACTGCCATCGCTTACACTGGCGAACAGATGAAGGAACATGCCGAAGCGTTTGCCGCACAACTCAAGAAGGCATCAGGCATTGAGTTGGCAGTGAAGCAAGCTGGCGAAACGGCAGGTCAGGGTGAAATTTGGTTTGGCACAGATGCCACACAACCCAAGGAAGGTTACACCCTCAACATCACAGATGCCGGTGTGGAAATCAAGGCTTCCGAATTCTCTGGTTGGTTCTACGGCTTGCAAACATTGAAGCAGTTGATGCCCCGCGAATTCTTCCTTTCCGAAGTAAAGAGTGGCGCAGATTGGACACTCCCCTACGTTGCGATTACCGACAAACCCCATCTCGGTCACCGCGGTTACATGCTCGACATCGCCCGCCACTTCTTTAACAAGGAAGAAGTGATGAAGGTGCTCGACATCATGGCTCTCTATAAGATGAATCGCTTCCACTGGCACTTGACAGACGACCAGGGATGGCGTATTGAAATTCCCGAATACCCCAAACTCACAGAAGTGGGCGCCATTCGCTCAGGTTCGTTCAGCAATCCTGGTGACGGTCAACAGTTCTTCGATGACACAGAATACGGTCGCGGAATGTGGTATTCTAAGGAAGACTTGAAGGAAGTTGTGGCTTATGCCCTTGCGCGTAACATTGAAATCATGCCCGAAGTTGACCTTCCCGGTCACATGGTTGCGGCAGTTTCTGCTTACCCTGAGTTTAGTTGCGACCCCACAAAGAAATATGAAGTGCGAATTCCCGGAGGTATTTCTCACGATGTCTTGAACATTGGTGACGACCGCGTGATTGACTTCCTCAAGTGCATCATGGACAACCTCGCAGAAGTGTTCCCCCACCAATACATTCACTTCGGTGGTGACGAATGTCCCACAGAGCAGTGGGCGGTTAACGAACTCTGCTTGAAGCGTGTGGAAGAACTCGGCCTTGATGGCGTTCACCAATTGCAGAGTTGGTTGGTGGAAGAACTCGGTACGTATGTGAAGGAAAAATATAACCGCGACATCGTCGTGTGGGACGAACTTTTGAAGCACTGGAACGATAACAACAAAATCAAACCCGTAATCATGGCATGGAATGGCATTGGCTTCAGCGGACAAGCCGCTGACCGCGGAATGAAATCCATTATCGTGCCTTACCAAGTGCTCTACCTCGACTTCCTTCAGGCTTATGTGAAAGACCGTTTCGTTGACGAACTCTACAATGGCGGTTGGGGCGACGGCGATAACTTCGTGAACCCCATCGATGAGATTTACACATTCGACCCCCTCAGCAACCTTTCAGGACGTGAAGATTTCGCGCTCGGCGTACAGGGTAACATGTGGACAGAAACCACTAACGACATCGATGAAGTAGAATACCAACTCCTTCCCCGTATGTTCGCCCTTGCAGAAATCGGTTGGTTGCCCACAGCTAAGAAAGACTGGGTAGGTTTCTACCGTCGCATGCAAACACATGACGAAATCCTCGACGCACTTGACTATAAGTACGGCAAGCACTTCATTGAACCCACAGAATATAGCGCAGAAGAACAACTCGTTCGCGAAGCGGCTGACGTGTTAAAGAATAGCGTACGCGGTGCAGTAGGTTATCCCGCTGCCGACCTCTTTGATGCGCTTCAGGATGCTTATAACACAGCAACAAGTGACGCTCTCGATGCAGCACCTGAGAAACTCGAAGCACTCCAAGCTGCTCTCGACGCATACAAAACCGCTCCCGTGGTAATGCCTCAGGAAGGCAAGACTTACCAAGTCGTTTCGGCGTCAACATACTACAAGCGCCAGTACATTGGTTCTACTATGTATGAAAAGGATGGCAAAGTGCGCTTCCACTATACGCCTCAGACAGAACCCGAAGAGTTATGGCAGTTCACAGCTACCGAAGGTGGTTACACCATGACGAACCTTTACAGCGGTAACAAACTCACCATGGGCAACTATAATACTGCAATCACGGTTGCTGAAGGAGAAGGCACTGCCGTTCGTATTGACAAGGCTACGATTGCTACTCAGGACTTCAAGTATATCCCTGGTGTCGTTACCATTTCTTCAGTTGACGGTTACAATGCCGCAATGACAGGCAAGGTAAAGCGCCTCAGCGCTGAATGTTCGGGTGAAGTTTACGCTAAGGACGAAGCTGCGCTCTGCTATAACGGTACTTGGACGATTGTTGAGGTAGTTGATTTCACAGCTCAGTTAGAAGGTCTCGTGAAGAAGTGCGAAATTCTCACCATCAAGGCGAAGCCCGGCGAAATGAATCAGTACACTGAAGAGGCACTTGACTTCCTCCAGTCACAGCTCATTACTCCCGCGAAGACTACTCTCGAAGCGGGCGCCGTAAGTGAAGCACAGTACTTGGCATACCTCGCTATCTACCAGCAGTTCCAGGCTATGGAGCGCACAAGTATCGCGCAGAGCCTTAAGGAAGACACTTACTACTACCTCCGCAACGTATGGTTCGGCAAGTATGCCGCTGCCAATGTTTCATCTAAGTTGGTAGTTCCCGCAGATAAGTCTGAGGCAGACCGCTTCCTCTGGCGCATCGAAAAGAAGAACAATGGCAAGATTGTTATCTACAACAAGGCAACAGAAACTGCGGCTTACCCCACTGCACATAGCGGAGAAACTGCCGTAAAACTCGGTCAGGAATATCTTTGGACCCTTGAAGAACGCTCACTTGACGGTAAAACAGGTATCTGTATCATCAACGACAGCGGCACTTCCAGTTGGTACACCAACCCCAACTCTTGGCAGTACATCTTACTCAAAGATTTCTGGGGCGCTTGTACTTGGGAATTCCAGGAAAGCGGTGTAGAAGTTCCCACAGCAATCATTGGTGCAAATCTTGATGAAAAGGGCGCTACTACCTATGACCTCAGCGGTCGTCGCACAGACAATGCAACACAACCCGGTATTTACATCGTAAACGGAACTAAGGTTGTTGTGAAGTAAACAAAGTTTCTAACGAAAGAATCACAATCTTAAAACACGTCTCAGGAGAACAATCTCCTGGTTTTAGGAACTTATCACAGGAGGTGCATCAACGTAATTTGGGTGCACCTCCTATTTTTGTAGAAGTCGTTCTAAGAAGCAAAACTTTAAAAATTACGCCCCTAAGTTTGTCAATATAAAAAAAGTTTGTACTTTTGCAGTCGAAACAAGAGGGCATCTTGTTTTACACATAACGTTTGGGGTATGGTGTAATTGGCAACACTACAGATTCTGGTCCTGTCTTTCCTGGTTCGAGTCCGGGTACCCCAACAAAAATCAGCGAGTCTCCACTGCGGATGACTCGCTGATTTTGTATGTTATAACTTAAAGGCGGAAGGCTATGCCCTATCGCTAAAGGAACTGTTACTAAAAGAAGCCCCACCGTTTCATTGTCCACTCCGCGTTATGCAAATCCTTACCCAAGAACGCCGAATGCACCCGCATTACCGACTTTTCTAAGGCGCTGAAGCACGGAATCTTTTAAGTTTCCTCCTAACACCCCTCACAAAGTTAGACAAAATTGAAATTTAGTGGCACTTTGTGCGCCGTATTTGGGTACTTAATTCTTCTAAAAACGGACTTTGTGTTTAGCAACGTAATAACCGAGGAGTGCATCTCCCTCCCAAGCAACTCCTAACAAGAGTTGGGACACAGAAACGGACACAAAGAAAAAGCATTGACAATCTTTCGACTATCAATGCTTCACAATTCAGTCGGGGTGACTGGAATCGAACCAGCGACCTCACGCCCCCCAGACGC
>CALFGU010000059.1 GCA_937877685.1 uncultured Prevotella sp. | reverse complement strand
CTGGTGGGGCAATAAGTAACCCGGGCGCTCACCTCCCAAGGCATTGTAATAGAGCGGTGAGGTGTTTTTTCCGATTACCGCCCTACCATGCACGGAGGGTTGCAACACACTACGACTCCCCAAGCGCACGACACGCTCCCACGCGGCCTCAACAACGCTAAAGGGGGACTTGCCGTCATAACCGTAAAAATTATCCGTCACCAGGTTATACCCTGCGCTAAACATACTTCCTCGTTTGGGGAAATAACTGCTATCATAAGAGTTATAGCGGAGGCGGAAGAAGTAGTTTACAAACCAACTATCTTCAAAGATAGGTAAGTTCGTAGCCGTGGGAACCGTGAGCAAATCTATCTGGGTGTAGGCATCGGCACTTATCCCAAGGTCGTAACGGAAATTGCGCCACCACACATTGGAATAGTTTACCTCCACCGTGTGTCTGTCGTAAGTAGCATTCAGTAAACGATCGCCCTTCTGAAAAATGTCGCAATCACCGTGGTAATATTGATAAGAGCAATTAACGTGCTTCATCAACCCTGGCGTCAGGCGGTAATCTATGCGCCCCAAGTAGCGCTTCCCCACCCTGCCCGTAAGCGAGAGTCGGGAGGGGACGGGAGTGTTAAAGCGCAAACTGGCATTGAGCATCACCGAGGCTATTTCCTCCGTATCAAAGCGCGCACCGACATTGAGGTTCATCTCCTTCTTTCTTTGGAAAGAGAAATGCAAACGGTGCCCGTCGCCTTCATTGTAAAGTTGATACGTCACATCAGCATACGCCAACTCGTCGCGCATAATCGCCACCGCCGTTTCTATCTGACTCAACGTGCCACTCTGCCCCTCCTTAAGGCGGGAGCGCTTCAGCAAATGCTGTTCTTCGCTGGGCGTAGTGCCCGAGAAAGTGATTTTGTTCAAAATGATTCCCTGCCCTGTGGCATACGAAGTATAGGGTTCGGGAGGCGTCACGCGCTCTTCGGGGTTCAACCCTATTTTCGTGCGCAAAGCTTGAAGGGCATCAAAGTGCTGACGTGCCGTATTTTCGCCAATGATGAGCAACGAATCGACCGCTTCGCGGGAGAAACTCATCGTAGTATACGGATCGGTATCTACATGGATAAACA
>CALFGU010000058.1 GCA_937877685.1 uncultured Prevotella sp. | reverse complement strand
AGTTAGAATATTTCCGAGTAAGTATTATTCCTTACGAAACAGCTACTACGATTTTTCGTTTCCTGGTTGTTTATGCGTGTACTGCAAATTTACGGATAAATACGATATGGTCCAAATCACAAAATCGGTCTTTAGTTTATTATAAACAAAAAACCCCCGTTGAAGGACGAGGGCAACCTAATGTTTTCACAACGGAACTAAATCCTTATTGAGAATTGCTTCAAATTAGTACTGCAAAGTAAGCACTTTATAATGATATGGCCAAAAGTTTTGCCATATCTTTTATATTTTCTAATTTTGGTGTCTATACATATATCATGAAAATACTATGAAACGCATATTAGGTCTTGACCTTGGAACAACAAGTATTGGTTGGGCTTTGGTGAACGAAGCAGAGCACGAATCCGAACAGTCTTCCATTATTAAATTAGGGGTACGCGTAAATCCCTTGACCGTTGATGAATCCTCAAACTATGAAAAAGGGAAGGCTGTCGAAACCAATCAAGTGAGACGCCAAAAGCGTAGTGCTCACCGTAATCTTCAACGCTACAAGCAACGCCGTGCTACCCTATTAAGCATCCTTAAAAAGCATGGTTTTATCACCGACGAAACGTTGCTTTCTGAAAACGGTGAGAACTCTACTTACGAAACTTACAACTTACGCGCTAAAGCGGTTACAGAGCAAATCTCTCTGGAAGAATTTGCTCGCGTACTCCTGATGATCAATAAGAAGCGCGGGTATAAGAGTAGTCGTAAAGCCAAAAGTGGTGAGGATGGTAAGTTGATTGACGGAATGACCGTTGCGAAAAAACTTTATGATGAAAACCTTACCCCTGGACAATTGTGCTTTCAAATTTTGAGTGACGGTAAGAAGGCACTACCCGATTTCTATCGTTCAGACTTGCAAGCAGAATTTAATCGTATCTGGGATTTCCAAACTCAATTCTATACAAGTGTCCTTACTGCTGAATTGAAGGAAGCACTTGCAGGCAAAAACGCATCGCAAACATGGGACATTCTTGCGAAGCATTTTATGTGGACTGAACAACGCCAGTCATGGAATGATGAGCTGGCTCAAAACGAAGTTATAGACGTAACTTTTCAACTCACCAAACCCAATCGTAAAGTGAAGGGCATTGAGTTGAAAAAGGAAAACTACTCGTGGCGCAACAAGGCTCTTTCAGAAAAAATGCATCCTGAAGAATTGGCCATTGTCTTGCAAGAAATCAATGCTGACATTAACAAGTCCAGCGGATACCTCGGCGCAATTAGTGACAGAAGCAAGAACCTCTTCTTCAACCACCTTACGGTAGGACAATACTTGATGAACCGCCTCTCCGAGAATCGCCATAATAGTTTGAAGAATCTTGTGTTCTACCGTCAGGACTATATGGATGAGTTTGAAGCGATTTGGGAAAGTCAAGCACGATTCCATCCGCAACTTACTCTCGAACTGAAGACAGAAATTCGCGATGTCGTTATTTTCTTCCAACGTCGTTTGAAGAGTCAAAAGTCACTCATCAGCATCTGTGAATTTGAGCGCAAGGATCAAGAGGTTGTACTCCGCGATGGTAAGAAGAAAACCATTGTGGCCGGTAGTCGTGTTATCCCACGTTCCTCTCCCCTATTCCAAGATTTCAAGATTTGGCAATCGCTCAATAATTTAGAAGTCATCGTTGTTGATGATTCAGGCAAAAAGAAGCGTGCAAAGAAAAATGTTGCGTCGCCTACCAATGCCACCGAAGCGAGTGAAGCATTAGAACTCGAAGGCAGAAGACGCCTTACGCAAGAAGAGAAGGAAATCTTGGCAGAGGAACTCTCAATCAAAGCAGAGTTAAAGAAGACACAGATTCTAAAGTTGTTATTTGACAAGACAGATGCTCTTGACCTGAACTTTGAATCCGTAAAGGGCAACACTACAGGAAACTTGTTCTATCAAGCGTTTAGCGCTATGATGGATTTGAGTGGACACGAACCACTCGATTTCAAGAAACCTTCAGTCGAACTTAAGAAGCAAGTACACGCAGTATTTGAATCCCTCGGATGGAATTGTGAAATTCTCGACACACAAGTTTATCTTGACCAACCTTTAGACGACCAACGTCCCTATCAACTTTGGCACTTACTCTACTCCTTTGAAGGTGACAACTCGGCTACGGGGGATAGTAAATTGAAGGAAAAGCTAACCTCGCTTTGTAATTGTCCAACTGACTACGTTAGTCCGCTCATAGAACTCGTATTTGAGGATGATTACGGCAGTTTGAGCGCCAAGGCGATTCACAAGATTCTCCCCTACATGAAGGAAGGATGCGGTTATGATGTTGCTTGCACCTATGCGGGCTATCGCCATTCAGCAAGTTCCTTGACCAAGGAAGAAATCGAGCAAAAGGAACTGCTGGACCAACTCGAATTGTTGCCTAAAAACTCCTTACGCAACCCTGTGGTGGAAAAGATTCTCAACCAAATGGTGAATGTGGTCAATGAAATCATCACCACCTATGGTCGTCCCGACGAAATTCGTGTAGAACTGGCGCGCGAACTCAAGAAAAATCAGAAGGAGCGTGAGCAAATGACCAAGGCGATTTCAGCAGCAACGAAACAACAAGAACAAGTGCGCGAATTACTGCAGAAGGAGTTTGGAATTGCTAACCCCTCACGCAATGACATCATCCGCTACCGTCTTTACGAAGAACTGAAAGCGAACGGATATAAGACGCTCTACTCTGACACCTACATTCCACGCGAAAAGCTCTTCTCCAAAGAAATTGACATTGAGCACATCATTCCCCAAGCACGCTTGTTTGACGATTCATTCTCCAACAAAACATTGGAGTACCGTGATGTGAACATAAAAAAGGGAAAGCAAACGGCCTACGACTTTGTGCGTGAGGCCTACGGTGAAGAGGGATTAAAGCGTTACCTCTCCGTTTGTACCTCGCTCTTCTCACAACAGAAGACCAAGTTGAAGAAGTTGAAGATGACGGAAGCGGAGATTCCTGAAGACTTCATCGAACGCGACCTTCGCAACACGCAATACATCGCCAAGCGTGCCTTGGCAATGCTTCATACCATCTGTCGCCGTGTAGTGGCTACTTCAGGAAGCATCACCGAGCAACTCCGTAAGGACTGGGAATTGATTGACGTCATGAAGGAGTTGAACTGGGATAAATATGCCGCACTCGGAAAGGTAGCCTACCACCAAGACCGCGACGGACGCCAAATCGGACGCATCACTGATTGGACCAAGCGCAACGACCATCGCCACCACGCTATGGATGCTCTCACTGTGGCATTTACAAAACCTGCATTTATACAATATTTCAATAATAAAAATGCAGCCCATCAAGAAGGTTCCGAACTTTATGGTATCCGCAATGCGTATTTCCAAAACGGACGTGCTATTGCTCCTATCCCTGTACATACATTTAGAGCTGAGGCATTGCGTCAGTTAGCGCAAATTCTCGTATCTATTAAGGCGAAGAATAAGGTTGTTACCCTCAACGTGAATAAGGTTCGCAAACCTAAAGGCGGCACATTCACGAAAGTGCAACTCACTCCGCGCGGACAACTTCATAACGAAACTATCTATGGCAGTCGTAAGGAATACGTAACGAAGGAGGAAACCGTAGGTTCTGCCTTTGACGCTACCAAGATTGCTACCGTCTGCAAGGCTATTTATCGTGAAGCACTCCTTTGGCGCCTTAATCAATTTGGTGGCGACCCCAAGAAAGCGTTTACGGGTAAGAACGCTTTAGATAAGAACCCCATTTGGCTGAACGAAGCGCATACAAAGGCTGTTCCATCCAAGGTAACAACCGTAAGTTTAGACACGACCTACACTATCCGTAAGGACGTTTCTCCCGATTTGAACGTAGCAAAGGTTGTGGATGTTAAAATCCGCAAGTTGCTTGAGGCACGCCTTGAGGCATTTGGTGGCGACCCCAAGAAGGCATTTATCAATTTGGATGAGAATCCCATTTGGTTGAACGAGGAGCAAGGCATAAGCATCAAGCGTGTTACCATTTACGGCGTGAGCAATGCACAATCGTTGCACGATAAGCGCGATAAGGAAGGTCGTTTGGTGCTTGATGAACAAGGAAAGACCATTCCCGTTGACTTCGTAAACACCTCCAACAACCACCATGTTGCCATTTATCAGAAACCTATGCTTGACAAGAAGGGACTTCCCGTTCTTGACGAGGATGGAATGCCTCGCATGGAGTTAGAAGAATGTGTTGTTTCGTTCTACGAAGCCGTTGCCCGCGTCAATCAAGGACTTCCTGCAGTGGATAAGGAATACAAGCGTGAAGAAGGATGGAAGTTCCTCTACACCATGAAGCAGAACGAATACTTCGTGTTCCCCAATGAAGCGACTGGTTTTGACCCGAAGGAGATAGATTTGCTGGAGCCTAATAACTATGTGCTGATTAGTCCGAATCTGTTTAGGGTACAGAAGTTAGCCTCAAAATATTATGTATTTAGACATCATTTAGAAACAAACGTAGATGAATCTAAGGAATTGAAGGATATCACTTGGAAGCGCATTACTTCATTATCAACCATGACACAGTTGGTTAAAGTCCGCATCAACCACATAGGGCAAATCGTGTCTGTTGGAGAATACTAATAGTACTATTAAGGGATTATTGCGCATGCAGTAATCCCTTTTTGTATCCACACAATACTAACCTATAAATCTTACCGCTATGATGAAACGTACCTTGTATTTTGGAAACCCTGCTTATTTATCCTTACGCAATGCGCAATTAGTCATCAAGATACCGGAAGTAGAGAGCAATTCCGAACTTGCGGAAAGCATAAAGAAAGAGGCTGTAGTCACCAAACCTATTGAGGATATTGGCGTCGTAGTGTTAGACAATAAACGTATTACGATTACCACAGGTGCTATAGAGGCACTGCTTGCAAATAATGTAGCACTTATCTCTTGCGATGACAAAGGCCTTCCCGTAGGATTGATGCTCCCCCTCTGTGGGAACACCACTCAAAGCGAACGCTTCCGCCATCAGATTGAAGCATCATTACCCCTGAAGAAACAATTGTGGCACCAAACCATACAATGTAAAATCAACAACCAAGCAACAGTGTTGCAAGCGTGTCGAGGCACACGAGTGGAGTGTATGCGCGTATGGGCAAAAGACGTCCGTAGCGGGGATGCTGATAATTTGGAGGGACGCGCAGCCGCCTATTATTGGAAGCACCTCTTTGGAGCACACATAGAAGGGTTTATTCGTGACCGTGAGGGTGTACCGCCCAATAATCTGCTTAATTACGGATACGCCATCCTGCGTGCCATTATTGCGCGTGCATTAGTTTCCAGCGGACTGCTTCCCACATTAGGCATCCACCACCATAATCGTTATAATGCCTACTGCCTTGCAGACGACATAATGGAACCATACCGCCCTTATGTAGATGAACATATCTTCAAGTTAATTCAACGCAGTGGACTTCCTGATGAATTAACACATGAGTGGAAAGTCGAACTTCTTGCAATTCCTACGCTTGAAGTAAATATAGGAGGCAAACGCAGTCCGCTGATGGTTGCAGCTACGCAAACAACAGCTTCCTTGTACAAATGCTTTAGTGGAGAACTTCGTAAAGTGGTTTATCCCGAAAAATAAAACACTGAAATTTATGGACCGTTTTAGTGAATACCGTATTATGTGGGTGCTTGTATTCTTTGACCTTCCCACCGAAACCCTTCGCGACCGTAAAGCCGCAACAAAGTTTCGGAAACAGATTATGCAAGATGGGTTCACCATGTTTCAATTCTCCATCTACATTCGTCACTGCGCCAGTTGCGAGAATGCCGAAGTTCATGTAAAGCGCGTGAAATCATACTTACCTGAATATGGAAAGGTTGGTATTCTAACTATTACTGACAAACAGTTTGGTGCTATCCAATTATACCATGGGAAAAAAGTACAAGAGACTCAATTACCTGGATTACAATTAGAATTGTTCTAATCAAGAAGGACTGCAAAATTTAATTTGCAGTCCTTCTTGATGGTAAAAACGAATGAGATTTTTCTTTTCTAATTTGCAACGTAAGTAACTATCAATCAAAAATATATAAAGATTGTAGTGTTTCTACCTATGCAAAAGTACTAATTTGAAAGCAATTCACAACTAATGGAGAAGAAATAGTAATAGTGTCTAAAGTGTTTCTACCTATGCAAAAGTACTAATTTGAAAGCAATTCACAACCCGTTGTTAGTTCAGTAGCAACCTGGCTTGAGTGTTTCTACCTATGCAAAAGTACTAATTTGAAAGCAATTCACAACGTATTCTGTCTGTAGTTCCCTATGCTTCCTAGTGTTTCTACCTATGCAAAAGTACTAATTTGAAAGCAATTCACAACACCGCGTAGAGTTTTCTTTGTATATTAGAAGTGTTTCTACCTATGCAAAAGTACTAATTTGAAAGCAATTCACAACGAGAAAGTTTGGAGTAACGGCATTGTAAAAAGTGTTTCTACCTATGCAAAAGTACTAATTTGAAAGCAATTCACAACAAAACAAGATATAGAGTGTTTATATCAGCAAGTGTTTCTACCTATGCAAAAGTACTAATTTGAAAGCAATTCACAACGACCTTTTGCGGTTCTTGCCCGAATATATGAGTGTTTCTACCTATGCAAAAGTACTAATTTGAAAGCAATTCACAACCCGTATTTCTAACATCATTCCCAAAGATAAGTGTTTCTACCTATGCAAAAGTACTAATTTGAAAGCAATTCACAACGCTTTACTTGCAGAACTGACAGCTTTAAAAAGTGTTTCTACCTATGCAAAAGTACTAATTTGAAAGCAATTCACAACAAGAGTTGGCAAGGATATATCCCGAAGCCAAGTGTTTCTACCTATGCAAAAGTACTAATTTGAAAGCAATTCACAACTGCCGTTGTGGTTATCGCTACCAGCCACCGAGTGTTTCTACCTATGCAAAAGTACTAATTTGAAAGCAATTCACAACTGCCTGACGCAGAGCTTGAGTATAGCGATAAGTGTTTCTACCTATGCAAAAGTACTAATTTGAAAGCAATTCACAACTAGGCTTAAGTTCATTTAAATCAAAGTTCAGTGTTTCTACCTATGCAAAAGTACTAATTTGAAAGCAATTCACAACTTGGCCTCTGTGCTACTTTTGCGGCCTTGCAGTGTTTCTACCTATGCAAAAGTACTAATTTGAAAGCAATTCACAACTATAGATCTGCCACTATTCCGTACTGCTCTAGTGTTTCTACCTATGCAAAAGTACTAATTTGAAAGCAATTCACAATCTATTAGCAAGAATTCCATAAA
Organism: uncultured Prevotella sp.; assembly: GCA_937877685.1. Taxonomy (GTDB): domain Bacteria; phylum Bacteroidota; class Bacteroidia; order Bacteroidales; family Bacteroidaceae; genus Alloprevotella. Next base: position 50 of record CALFGU010000058.1, on the reverse strand, counting down.
ACTATTTTCAATTCTACTTCATCTTACACAATTTTCTTGGCATGCCGCTT
>CALFGU010000057.1 GCA_937877685.1 uncultured Prevotella sp. | reverse complement strand
TGTGTGAGATGGTTGGGGCGCGGTGAGATTTTCGCGCTTTGCGCCCTGCGGAGTGCCCATGTTGGGGCGCTGAACACCGTTTCTCGTTGCTCAGAAAGTAGAAGAAAATCCCTTATGTTGCACCCGTTTTTCATCCTGATAGTTGCTGCCTGCCTGCTCAGTGGGTTGGCGCAGTGTAGTAGTGGTGAGGTGCGTCGCGCGGTGGAGTTGCCGCTCGGGGAATTTCGTGCGGGCGACATTATCTTTCGCCGTGGCGAGGGGATGACCAGTGACTTTGTGGCGTTTAATGACCCCGAGGGCGAATACTCGCATGTGGGGATGATTGTCAGTACGGACAGCGGACTGATGGCGGTGCACGCACTGCCGGGGTCGCACCCTACGCAGGCGGGTGAAGACTTGGTGCGGGCAGAGACCCTGCAGCAGTTTTTTGCGCCTGAGAATGCCCTTTATGGAAAGGTGATGCGCCTGCCGATGCGTGATGCGCAGCGCGCGGAGTTGAGCCAAAGGGCGCTTGAGAAAGTGGCGCAGCGCGTGGAGTTTGACCACGACTATGATGATAAAGACACCGTGCGCCTTTACTGTACGGAACTGCTACAGTTGCTCTACTCCCACGTGGGTATCGACCTTGCCGAGGGGCGCATCACGAGCATTAGCGTTCCCGGGGTGCATGCCGATGTGATTATGCCTGCTGACGTGCATCGCAACTCACTGCTCACCCCCATTTTTAGTTATTGACAAACCGTATTATTAACCCTTATTTTTTTAATGTATGAAAAAGTTATTGTTTGCCCTCGTGTGCTTCGTAGCAAGTTTGACATTCGCGTCTTGCGGAGCACCTACGCCCGCCGATGAAGCAGCTAAGTGTTTGGAACTCATTAAGGCGAAGGATTATAAAGGCTTTGTGGAAACCATAAAGTTTAAGGACGAGGACCCCGCCAAGGTGGAAAAGCAAAAGGAATTCTACTGCTCGATGTTTGAACAGAAGGCGGATAAGACCTTTGGTAAGAAGGGCGGCATTGATTCCTACAACTTGGTAAGCGAAGAGATTTCAGAAGACGGCAGTAAGGCAAAGGTGAAGTTTGAACTTACCTATGGCGACGGCAGTAAGGACGATGCAAGTTTTGACATGGTGCTCGTAGACGGCAAGTGGATGAATGAAGTAAATAAATAGGTGGTAGCACCAACGAGGGAGGTTTCGCTTGAGCAACCTCCCTCGTTTTTTCGACCTACCCACCAGTAAACAGCAAGGCGCAGCACCCATGTGGGCACTGCGCCTTGATTGTTTACGAAACCTGTAGGTTCAGTTTATTTTTGCAAGCTGGCGGGAAGCATGATAATCGTTGACGCGTTGGGCTTCTTGAGAAGTGTCTTGTTCACGAACTTCTGAATGTCCTTAGAGTTGAGACCATTGACGATCTTCTCGTAGTCCTTCTGACCATCCTTACCCCACTCAACCTTATCAATGATGAGGTTTTGCCAGTAATAGTTGTCGCGCTGGTTGTCAGCGTACTGCTTGAGCTCAAACTTCTTAATCTTGTCCAATTCTTCGTCGGTCACGCCCTTCTGAGCGATGTCCTGAATACCGATTTGCATGAGGAGGAGCACAGAGTCGCACTTTTCGGGAGTGAAGGGGCACACAATCTGAAGTGTGTACTCGTCGTCAATGCCATAAGAAAGGTCTGCCTGTGCCTGTACAGAGTAAGAAAGTCCGCCGTCTTCACGAATGCTCTTGAGGTAGCGCTGTGAAAGCACGTCACCGAAGGCGCTGATAGTGAGGGCGTCCTTGAGGGTGTACTTCTTCTCACCGTGCCAAATCTGAGCGAGGAATGCCT
>CALFGU010000056.1 GCA_937877685.1 uncultured Prevotella sp. | reverse complement strand
CACATAGCATTCGTGTTATTCGCCTGCGATGAGCAAAAAAAATTAGGCAATGATATTGTAGTTGCCCAAAGTTGCATTTCATACTCCCTCCGAGGGGGTATGATGATGATTCTTGTATTAGGTCAACTGCTATATCATTACCCAAAATTATCTGCACAGCATAGACTGGTGACACCTTCGGTTCGTGGAATTCGTGAAATTCGTGTTCTCTAAAAAAACGCATAGATTGACTTGCACAACTTTCAATCCGTGTCCCCTAAAAAACGCCCTTTAGGCAAGTTCTTTAGACAGAAGAACAAAAGGACGAAAAGAATTTTGATTTTATGTTCTTCTGTCTAAACCATTCTCGAACCTACAGATATTTTCAACAGAAGTTTGCCCAACAACACAGAAAACCCATCCCAAAAATCACAGCAACTCCCACTCATCCCCCACCCTGTCACCCCAACAACTGAATGAGGGAAAACAAAAAGTAACTTTGTGGCCATTCTGTCTTAAAGAATTTCAATTCTATTACGCTTTGTTTTCCCTAATTCAACCTCACGCCGATAACTGTGGGATGTAGCCACCTTCAAGTGCCTTCAAGTTGCTGTTTTCCCAATTTTTCTTCCCATATTTTGCCCATATCCTCCGAAAAGCGTATTTTTGCACTTGTGGGCTATCCCCACGAGTTTTGAATTATGGCAAGAAAAATACAATTCAGTCTTGTTTACCGCGACATGTTTCAGTCTAGCGGTAAATTCCAACCCCGTAAGGATCAGTTGGAACGCATTGCTCCCGTCATCATCAAGATGGGATGCTTCTCACGTGTAGAAACTAACGGTGGCGCCTTTGAACAGGTGAACCTTCTTTATGGTGAAAACCCCAACAAGGCAGTTCGCGCCTTCACAAAACCCTTTAACGAAGTAGGTATTAAGACTCACATGCTCGACCGTGGTTTGAACGCGCTCCGCATGTTCCCAGTTCCTGCCGACGTTCGTAAGTTGATGTATCGCGTTAAGCATGCTCAGGGCGTTGACATCACGCGTATTTTCTGCGGATTGAATGATGTGCGCAACATCATCCCTTCTATCAAGTATGCTCTCGAAGGTGGCATGACGCCTCAGGCAACACTTTGTATCACCAACTCTCCCATCCACACCGCAGAGTATTATTCTAACATCGCCGACCAACTCATCGAAGCTGGTGCGCCTGAAATCTGCTTGAAGGATATGGCGGGTATCGGTCAACCCGCGATGCTCGGACAACTCTGTAAGATGATTAAGGACAAGCATCCCGAAGTCATCATCCAGTATCACGGTCACTCAGGTCCCGGCCTCTCTATGGCGACCATCCTTGAGGTATGCCGCAACGGTTGTGACGTTATCGACACTGCAATCGAACCACTCTCTTGGGGTAAAGTGCATCCAGACATTATCTCTGTGCAGAGCATGTTGAAGAATGCCGGATTCGACGTTCCCGAAATCAATATGGAAGCCTACATGGAGGCGCGCAAGTTGACACAAGAGTTTATCGACGACTTCCTTGGTTACTTCATGAACTCAGGTAATAAGTTGATGAGTTCGTTGCTTCTTGGTTGCGGTCTTCCCGGTGGTATGATGGGTTCTATGATGGCAGACTTGACAGGCGTTATGGCAGCTATCAACAACAACCGCACAGCTAAGGGCGAAGAAGCGCTTTCTGAAGATGCGCTTCTCGTACGCCTCTTCGACGAAGTGGCATACGTTTGGCCTCGTGTGGGTTATCCCCCGCTCGTAACTCCCTTCTCACAATACGTGAAGAACATTGCCCTCATGAACCTCCTCACTGAATCCATGGGCAAACCCCGTTATTCGATGATGGACAACTCTATTTGGGGCATGATTCTCGGTAAGAGCGGTAAACTTCCCGGAGAACTTGATCCAGAAATCATTGCGCTCGCTAAGGAAAAGGGCTTTGAATTCTCAACTGAAGATCCTCAGACCTTCTATCCCGACGACCTCGACCGCTTCCGCGATGAAATGGAAGCAAATGGCTGGCCCCTCGGCGAAGATGAAGAAGAACTCTTTGAATTTGCGATGCACGAAACACAGTATCGCGACTACATGAGCGGTGCGGCCAAGAAGCGCTTCCTTGCTGACCTCCAGGCTGCAAAGGATAAGGCTAACGCAGGAAACATGACCCCCGAAGAAGCAGCAGCATTCAAGCACGCTAAGGCAGATGCCATCGTGGCGCCCGAAGCAGGCACTGTGCTCTGGCAGATTGGCGGTGACGGCGAATGCGTAAAGGCTATCGCTCCTTACATCGGCAAGGAATATAAGGAAGGTGAATTCTTCTGCTACATTGAAAACAACTACGGTCAGATTCACGAACTTCCCGCAGCAATGGGTGGCAAGATTGTGGAAATCAATGCCGACCAAGGTGCTCACGTTCAGAAGGGCGACGTTATTGCTTACATCCAGCGCCCCGAAGCTGAATAATTTTCGTAAACATTCGTTTCATAAATAAGAAGTGGAGACAGTCAAGCGCTGCCTCCACTTTATGTTTTGAAATACTTAGTAACTTCGTGCGAATTATAAGTCGCTTTTTTCTGCGCGTATCTCAAAGAATTTCGTATCTTTGTCCATCATGCACATTTCTGCCCCAAAAGCAGTTATTTCTCGCACTAAGTCAAGCAAATAATCAAACCATCCAATAAATTACAACATGATTAAAAGAACAGTTTTGGCACTTGTTGCCTTGGTCATGTGTTTCCCCTCTGCCCTTCAGGCAAAGGTGGAGCATTTGTTGCCCAAACCACAAGAGGTAACAGTAACAACAGGAACAACGTTCGCCTTGAGCGGAGCGGTCAGCATTAATTATGCCGACGGCGCAGGGACATGTGCCTTGCTTGAAGAGTTTTTCACCACAAATGGTTGCACTCTTGCCGAAGGCGGAAAGGCAGTCAACGTAAAACTCGTTGAAAGCATTGAGGGCGCTTACGATTACCCGCTCTATGGTTACGAAAACGAAGCCTACACCCTTGAAATTACTGCCAACGAAATCACTATCGCGGCAGTAACCAACACAGGCGTGATTCGTGCTGCCCAAACCCTCACACAGTTAGCAGAAGGTTGGGACGGCACTAAGGCATTGGAATGTCTTACGATGAAAGACTGGCCCGCATTCAAACTTCGCGGTTACATGCATGACGTGGGTCGTTCATTCATTTCGACAGATGAACTCGTGAAACAGATTGAACTCTTCTCACGTTTCAAAGTAAACACCTTCCATTGGCACTTGACAGAAAATCAAGCTTGGCGTTTTGAGGTAAAGGCTTATCCTAAACTCACCTCTTCGGCAAGCATGACACGCTTCCCCGGACAATATTACACGCAAGAGGATTGCAAGCGCGTGATGGAGGCAGCGAAGAAGCACGGGGTGATTGTGATTCCCGAAATTGATATGCCCGGTCACAGCGAAGCCTTTGAGCGTGCTATGGGTTTCAACATGCAGAGCGCGGAAGGTAAAGTTGTTCTCAAAAAGGTGATTGATGAAGCCGTTGAAGTCTTTGCTGATGCGCCTTACATCCACATCGGTGGTGACGAAGTCTCAACCACTGCGGCTTATCTCAATGAAATGCTCGCTTACGTGAAAAGCAAGGGTAAGAACGGCGGACTTTGGAACCCCATTAACGGCATTGGTCAAGACGCTTTAAACAACAGTTTGGCACAAATGTGGGGTACGCGCGGTTATTTGGCACCAGGCAAGGGAAATATTGACTGTCGCTACAACTACACTAACCACTTCGACGTCTTCGCTGACCTTGTAGGTATTTACAAGAGCACAATTTATTATTCTCAAAAGGGCAGTGCCGACGTAGCAGGTGCGATTTCTGGTTGTTGGAATGACCGCAAGGTGGCTACAGAGAAAGACATCATGGCGCAAAATAACGTTTGGGCGAATGTTATTGCTACAGCGGAGCGCGCTTGGATGGGAGGTGGTAAGCAGTATATCGACAATGCTACCAACACACCCGCAGATTATAAGAAAAATCTGTATGGTGGTGGCGTGATGCTCCCTAATGCGGGCGACGAATACGAAGAGTTTAAGAGTTGGGAAGACCGTTTCCTCTTCCACAAGGCAAACTCCTTGAAGGGTGAACCTATCCCCTACGTAAAGCAGACAAATGTGCGCTGGCGCATTACGGATGCCTTCCCCAATGGCGGTTCTGAAACGGCAGCTTTTGGTCCTGAAACTGCGGGAGCTACGGCTTCAACAGACCTTCTCCCTGAGGTTTACACCCATGACGGAAAGATTTACTACACAGGTATGGCTACGGGTGCGGGTATCTATCTTGCGCACACTTGGGGCACTTCTATTATCAACGCTTACTATAGCAATCCTCAGTTTAATCACACGGCGTATGCATGGACTTACGTTTATTCTCCTGTAGAACAGACTGTAGGTGCACAGATTGAATTCCAAAACTACAGCCGTTCGGAACAAGACGGCGCAGCTCCCGCAGGCAAGTGGGACCATTTTGGTTCGAAGATTTGGATTAACGGTGAAGAAATTGCGGCTCCCAAATGGGACAACACGGGCGTAAGTGTCAACAACAAGGAAGTGATGTTGAAGAACGAAAACTTCCCCGGTCGCGCACCCATTCAGGTTACGTTGAAACAAGGTTGGAACAAGGTGTTCCTCAAACTCCCCTACTTCAACAAGGGTTACCGTTTGAAGAAATGGATGTTTACTTGTGTCTTCACTGATAAGGAAGGCGTCAATGCCGTAGAAGGTTTGATTTACTCACCTAACCAATGTATGGACGAAGCAACGGAAAGCGTTGCGGCAAAGATTAGCAACATCAAGCGCGAGAGAGGTGCATTTATCGGTACGACAGTAGGTCTTTGGTCTGAAAGTGTTGCAGAAGCCCTCGATGCAAAGGTAGCGGAAATTGAAGCAACCTATAATGCAGACATGACTGCTGAAGAACGTGCTGCACAACTCTCAGCCCTAGAAGAAGCTTGGACGGCATTCAAAGCAAACCTCACAGCGGAGCACATGAATAAGCCTGTGAGCGGTAGTTACTACAGAATGTACACTCCTGGGCGCGACAATCGCTATCCTACTGGGAAAGGTGCAAATCAAGCAATTATTGGCGAACAAAATCCTAGTTCTAAAGCGTCTATTTGGCAATTCGTGAGTCGCGCAGACGGTTCTTACAACATCGTTAACTTTGCAGATGGCACGTATATCTCACCCGCAAGCAACAATAACACTGCGCTGAAATGTTCGAAGAATGTACCTACCAAGGGTTGGACACTCAAGCCCGCTTCTACTATCGGACAGGTCATCGTAACTTGCGGTAACGTGCAATTCAATCAGACTAATAGCGGACAAAGTTTCCAACTCTACAACTGGGGTGACGGAACGAACACGACAGACGGCGGTTGCCAATACGCGTTTATCGAAGTGGTGCCCGACCTTGCGCCTACAGCGTTTGCCTTTCTCGGTGGCACGGAATTTCAAGGTTATCCCTATGCCGCAAGTGCGTCAGTAGCGTCACAAGTATTTGCAAAGGAAAACATTACCATTGCTATTGACGTCACCATGCCCCAAACGATGAGCGCAAATACGCGTTACGCTTTGGTTTGTGCAGCAGACCCTACGAAGGGGGTTACTGGAGCAACTAAAAAGAATTCTCCCTACGTCGCCTTTGGCCTTAACGGTAGTAACCCCGCATACATTCCCTCATCGGCAAGTGGAGATAAATTCACTTACAGAGACTTCACCTTTTCAGGAAATACCAATTACAAGGTGGTCTATGTGATTGACAAGACCAACAAGCAGTTTTCTATTTACGTAGATGGCGCTTTGAAGAGCACAGCTACTTACCCCGTGGTGGAATATGAATTACAATCGTTCAGCAATTTCGCAACAAATGAAAATGCAAAACTTTATGTGGGTGGCGGTATAGTCAACAACACCACTGCACACGACAAATTTGGCGGTAAGATTCACTCCGTACATTTCTTCAATGGAGCGCTCAGCGCTGAAGAAATCTCGATGATTGATTACACTAAGGTGCCCGAAAATTGTGTAGTTAGCAGTCCCGAAGAGTTTATCAAAGGCGGCCTCTACACTTTCGTAAGTTCTCGCGGATGGATGGGTGCAACGGCAGATAATAGTAACGTGATTTCTACAGCAAGAACAAGCGTCACTCCTTCGGCAGATAATGCGAATTTCCAATGGACTGTCTATAAGTCAAATAACGGAAATTACTACCTCTACAACATCGGCAAGCAGCAGTTTATGGGTGTGCAGAGTGCCAACAACTCAAATATTCCTTTTGTCAGCACTCCCGCCGGAAAGACCTTGACTTTCAAGCAAAGCAATTCCGCAGAATACCCCATCATGTTCTCTACGGACAACGCGGGAGTCGTAAACCACAGCACTAACCATGGCACTGGTCTCATTACTTGGACAGGCGGTTGGAACAATCTTGACGATGCGGGTAGCAATCATAAAGTTACGCTTGTAGGAGTCCTTCCTGCTGAAGAACTTCAGAAGGTTGCCGACATCGTTGAGGCGTATGACAAAGGATTGCCTGTAACAACAGTCATTGAAGGGTTACAGGAAAACAATCCTAACACGTATCTCGGTAGCGTCAGAGCAACGAATGCCAATGGCGCCCTCACTACAAAGTTGCAGAAGGGTGAGGCCCTTACGTTCTTTAGTTTCGACGGCACACAAACAACAACCATTGACTTCACACGCGCTTACCGCGGATTTGAATTCCAAGGTTATTTCGTGGGCGAAGAAAGTTTGGGTACAAGTTTTGAACTGACACAGTCGCTTCAGGAACGCATCACAGAGGAAAATCCCCTTATTGCAAAGTTCACAACAACAGAAGACGTGATGATCTTCTCGGATAATGATCCTTTCTCTTCCCGTATTCCCGCCATTGGCAAGACTTCTACGGGTCGCCTTATCGCAGTGAGTGACTACCGTTATAGCTTAGACGACATCGGTCGTTACAATTACGGCACTGCCAATCCCGGTATCGACCTCGTGATTCGCACAAGCGACGACAACGGTAAGACTTGGAGCGAAAAGCAAACGATTGCGGCGGGTTCACGAGTGCGTGGCACTGACGACTGTGCTTATGGCGACGCAGCAATTGCCGTTGTGGGCGAAAAGGTGCTCGTTATGGCAGCAGCGGGTGACGTTATGTTCGGAAATGGTAGTGCAACTGCACACAACAGAGCCGTACGCATTTTCAGTGAAGACAATGGTGTGACATGGACAAAGCAAGATATCTCTGAAACTTTGTTCCTCGGTGATGATGCTACGATACAGAATGGTTACACTGCCTTCTTCGGTAGCGGACGTTTGGCTGTTGACGAAAACTATAACGGAACGGGCAAACCACGTATCTATGGCGCCCTTTTGTTAAAGAAGGCGTCGGGCACAGGAAACTATGTTATCTACACCGATGACTTTGGGCTTACGTGGCATATCCTTGGTGGTAGTCAGAATCCGATTGCAAGTCAGGACGAACCTAAGGTTGAAATTCTTCCCAGAGGACAGATTCTCTTGAGTATCCGTCGTGGTGGTGGTCGTCAGTTTAATGTGTTCACGTATTCTAATAAGAGTACCAACAAGGGCTCTTGGGACAGCAACGTTAACGGTTGTGGAAACGGTGGAAGCAACACTTGTAACGGCGAACCTTACCTTATCGACGCCGTAAATGAGAATGGCAAGGCCGTGAAACTCTTGTTGCAATCACAACCTAAGGGTGGCAGCGGACTTTATGACCGCAGAGACGTTACGATTTGGTATAAAGAAGTGAAGGCTGCTACAAACTACACTTCTGCTTCTATTGCCGAAAATTGGACAGAGGGTTTGCAGGTGAGCACACAGCAAAGTGCTTACAGCGCAATGACTTTGCAGGATGACGGTAAGATTGCTTTCTTCTTTGAAGAAGCACCTTGTTTCGGCGATGACCAAGCTAAGGGTTATTGCATGGTTTACACACCGCTGACAATCGAAGCGATTACCAAGGGTAAATATTCTACTCCCAAGAATGATGACCCTACGGGCATCACAGAAGCACCCACTTTTGATCAGAATGCTAAGATTTACGACCTCTCGGGTCGCCAAGTCGAAAAGGGTACGAAGGGCGTATATATTGTGAATGGTAAGAAAGTCGTGTTCTAACCATTGGGACGGTAATTCAGGAAATAGCTAACAGAAAGGGAGTACTTCACAAGAGTACTCCCTTCTTATTTTAAAAGCCTTCCGACTTCTGCAACAACCCTCGTTTACAGATTTCAACCCTCAACGACAGTCTATTCACAGGAAAATTGCGAACTTTGCGGATGATTATCATTAATAGTTTTCATCAAGGAAGTTGGCGATACAAGCTACTTTCCCCAACCTTTAAACCTCTCTTTAAATGCAAGAAATATTGAACCTCATCACCGGCATGGCGCCCTACTTGCTTCTGGGTTTCTTCCTCGCAGGATTGATGCATGCTTTCGTTCCCCCAACGCTCTACCGCCGCTTCTTGGGTGGCGCTTCATTTCGCAGTGTTTTTAATGCCGCGCTCTTAGGGATACCCCTTCCGCTATGTTCTTGCGGTGTAATCCCCACAGCAATGTCCTTACATAAAGAAGGGGCAAGCAAAGGGGCAACGGTTTCATTTCTAATTGCAACGCCTCAAACAGGAATTGACTCTATCATTGCCACTTATTCGCTCATGGGACTTCCCTTTGCTCTGTTGCGCCCGTTTGTTGCGCTCATGACGGCTTTGTTTGGCGGAGGAATAGTCAATGCGTTTGAAAAATCTACGTTAAAGGAAAATGATACGGAGACACCACAGCCTAACACTATACCCCAAGCGCCCCAAACGTTCATGCAACGCATGCGCTCTGCCTTTCATTACGCCTTCGTAGAGATGATGCAGGACATCGGTAAATGGCTCGTCATGGGGTTGGTCGTTGCGGGACTCATCACCGTTTTTGTGCCCAATTCATTCTTCGCGTTGTTTGCCGACTCTCCCTTGCTGAGCATGGGATTGGTGTTGGTGTGCGCCATACCTATGTACCTCTGCGCTACGGGTTCAATTCCCATTGCCATCACACTTATGCTGAAGGGACTTTCACCCGGCACGGCGCTCGTATTGCTAATGGCGGGACCTGCCGTAAACGTTGCCTCACTTCTTGTAATCAACAAGGTTATGGGGCCTCGCACATTGATGCTCTACTTGCTTTCAATCATCACGGGGGCTGTGATGTTCGGTCTCGGAATTGATTACTTGTTGCCCAGAAGTTGGTTTACCACCCCCTTGCAGGAAATTCACACGTGCAACGCTTGTGGCGTTTCCACCTTCAACCTTGTGTGCGCCATTGTGTTGGGATTACTGCTCATCAACGCCCTCATCCAGCGTTACACTTCACGAAAGAGTTGTTGTTGCGGGAGCACTTGCGGTTGCCACTCTGAAACCTCGGACTGCACTTGTCACACATCGCAACCCGAAATGCTCACTTTGCACATCAGCGGTCTGAAGTGCAACCACTGCAAAGGCAATGCGGAGAAAGCCATTCGCAACGTTGCGGGCGTAACTGACGTCAACATTGACCTTGCTTCGGGAGAGGCCATCGTTTCTGGAAATCCTGAAAAAGAGGATGTCGTAACAGCCGTAGAAGCCTTAGGGTTTAAGGTGGAGGAGTGACGCCTGCCTCGCGGTTTGCCTCTGTTTCTCACCCCTTCTAAACTGTTGACAACAGGAAACTTACATAAAGCAAAAACAAAGTTACTCTTTGTAGCGCCAATTAGTATTATTGGGCGCCCAAAGAGTAACTTTGTTTTTTGAATTATTTAGGTAATGATATAGCAGTTGACCCTATATAAGATTCATCATCATACCCCCTCCCCTCCTGCGGAGGTACTCCCCCTATCTTAAGGGGAGAGCGCCATGCGGAGTGTTTTTACACTATTTATACCGAGTGAAAACCAGAGGGGTTACAGCAATGAAGTTTTTTTAACGGAAGTATCAAACCACGCTCTCCCCTTAAGATAGGGGGAGTACCGCCTTTGGGCGGGGAGGGGGTATGATGACATTCTCTCAATATTCGTTGGAAAAGTCTCTGTTTCCCTTAAGATAGGGGGAGTACCGCCTTTGGCGGGGAGGGGGTATGATATGCGACTTAGGGGCAACTTCTATATCATTGCCATTATTTCTATGTCTAAACCAATTTCACTCCGTCGGGAAGGAGTTCCACCTTGCGCTCACGATAGAGATTGCCAAGCGCTTTCTTAAACGTTTTTTTGCTCACCCCGAAACGTTCGGCGATTTCCTCAGATGGGGTTTTGTCGGTGAAAGGCAAGAAACCGTCGGGCGCTGATTCTAAAGCGTCAAGAAGTTCTTCGGCAAAATCCTTAAAGCGTCCCTTACCAATCTTCTGTACGCTCAAATCAAGTTTTCCGTCAGGGCGAACGTTGACCACCGTGCCACGAACGCGCATGCCGCTATGGAGATTTTCGTAAATCTGATTGTCGTAGATTTGTCCTTGGTGCTTATTGTTGACGATGACTTTGAAACCAAGGTCTGTTTTTTGCCAAATGAGCATATCGACTTCCTCACCCTTGTGGTAGTCGGTGAAGTTTGCGGATTGAAGGTAGCGTTCCACTTTAGCCGAAGCCACGATGCGGGCCGTTTCGGGGTCTATGTGAACGTGCACGGTGTAACTATGGTCTTTCACCATGCGCAACTTTTGCTCGCGGAAGGGCACGAAGAGGTCCTTCATCAATCCCCAATCCAAGAAAGCGCCGTATTCATTCACCCACGCCACACGCAGATGTGCAAAGTCACCTACAACGGCAAGCGCCTTTTCGGTTGTTGCCACCAATCGGTCTTGTTGGTCAAGGTAAACGATAACCTCGACTTCCGTACCCGGACGCATTTCGGGTTTCACATATTGCTTGGGCAACAGGATGTCGCCCAATTCTTTGCCTGCGTCAAGGTAGGCGCCGTGGTCGGTGAAACGAGTGATGCGAAGTGTATTGTATTGTCCTATCTTAATCATTGAAAATGTGATATTTAAATCTGCCTATGCATCAACAATGATGCCGTCCATCATGTGAATGGTGCGGTCGGTGATGCGCGAGAGTTCCTCGTCGTGGGTTACGATGACGAACGTCTGGTCAAACGTGTCGCGCAACTCAAAAAACAAATTGTGGAGTTCTTGCTTGTTATGCATGTCCAAACTTCCCGAGGGTTCGTCAGCAAGAATCACATCGGGGCGGTTCATCAACGCACGTGCAACGGCAACACGCTGTTTTTCACCACCAGAAAGTTCTGAGGGCTTGTGCTCAAAGCGTGTTGACAACTTTAAATAGTCTAAAAGTTCAGCAGCACGCTTGCGCAGGTCGCGCTCTTTCTCACCCGCCAAAAGACCAGGCACCATGACGTTTTCAAGTGCCGTAAATTCGGGGAGCAACTGATGGAATTGGAAAACAAACCCTAAATGGCGGTTACGAAACTTTGCAAGTTCGTTGCCTTTTAGTGACAGAACGTCCACACCATTAATGTGAAGCGAACCAGAGTCGGGTTTGTGAAGCGTACCAAGAACCTGAAGTAGCGTAGTCTTACCGGCACCACTCGGTCCGACAATACTCACCACCTCTTTCTTTTGAATGTGCAAATCAATACCTTTAAGCACCTCAAGCGTGCCAAAGGACTTATGTATTCCTTGAATTTGAATCACAACCGTAAGTAATTATTTCTTCCTAAGGTGTTTCACCAAATAAAAAATTGCCACTGCAGCCACTACGCCAAGAATGCAATAACCAATTATGTGACTGTATTCTCCAGCCTTTTCGGCAACCTTCTGAGGCGTATCTACTTCGGGGAACATCTTTAAAATAAGGTATCCCAAACCTGCCAGAACGAAATTCCAGGTTCCTGCTCCGAGGGTCGTATATAAAAGGAATTTCCAAATGTTCATCCCTGCCAAACCTGCGGGAATGGAAATCAGTTGGCGCACAGCAGGAACCAAGCGACCTACGAAGGTGGACATGGCGCCGTTTTTCACGAAATATTCTTCGGCATACTTCACCTTCGCTTCATCAATCAAGCAATAACGCCCCCAACGACTGCGAGCGAAAGAATAGACTACGGGACGACCCAAAAACTTTGCGAGATAATAATTAACGAGTGCACCTATGTTGGCACCAATCGTAGCAAAAATCACTACGCCCAAGAAGGTCATCTCCATAGAAGACCCCGTCTTCCAAGCAGCTGGCGGAACAACCACCTCTGAAGGGAAGGGAATGAACGAACTTTCAATCGCCATAAAGAATGCGACTGTCCAATAATTGAGATGGTCAAAAAGCCAAAGAATAATTTCTTCCATAATAGTTTATAAGTTCTATTGTTTGCTCTACAAATTAAAGTGCAAACTTACGAATTTTTAAGCAATTATAAAAAAGAGAGGTCCTCCAATTTGAAAGACCTCTCTGAAAGTTGTGTATAAATACGTGTTCTTAAAACATTCCTTTCACCAGGAAATAAAGAATTGGCAAGAAAAGAGCAGGCAACATGTTCAGCGTCTTGCTTTCCTTAATGCCCAGAATGGACAGACCTGAAGCAAAAATCAAGATGCCACCAACGATTGAAAGTTCCGTAATCAACGACTGCTGTATCACATCCTCCGACATCGAGGCTACTGCGTAAAACGCTCCTTGCCAAAAGAATAACACGGGAGCCGCCCAGAGCATTCCCCAACCGTAAGTAGAGGCCAACACCATGGAGGTAACGAAATCCAGGGTCGCATTCGTGAAGAGATAGGTGTTATCACCCTGCAACGCACTCACTACGGGACCCAGCATCGAGAGTGTGCCTACGCAATAAAGCAATATCCCTGTAGATAGTCCCTCACCAAGGCGCTTCACCTGCACTTCTGAATCTGTCGAAGCGTTATCACCACTACGCGATACTAAACGGTTAAAACGCTCCGTCAATCTTAAGGCATAACCTATCAAAGAACCGACCGCTAAGCAGACTATAAACAATACGGAGCATTCTGACTTCGGCAAGTGTTGCACAAAAGCATGAAGTCCCAACGCCACTGCGCAAAATCCCATCGCATTATAAAGCCCTTCCTGATACTGCGGTTTCACCCCTTTCCGCAACAACGCACCAAGGGAGGTTCCTAAAATTATCGTGGCGGTATTTACGATTGTTCCAAGCATAACAAAATCCAAAGTTTAAGGCAATGGCGCAACTCCAGGTTTCAAACGCCAACTCTCATATTACTTTCAACCCGCGAAGTTACTCAGTTTTCAGCAAATACACCATTACGACGCGACAAAATATGAAAAACATAAACTACAGCGACGCTCTCAACATTCATTTCTCTACATGATAATTCACGTATCCCCTGCAAAACACAAAGTGCCACTTACAATAAAGCAAGTGGCACACAGAATATCCTTATAAATTTAATGAAGAAAACTCCTACTATTTATATTCCAAATAAGTTTCACTTGGATCATCCAAATACTGAAGTTCATCCATTTCCGCAAGCGCTTCCAAATAAGCATCAATAATTTCCTGCTCACAATCTTCAATGGGTTTATCAGCAGCAATGCCAAGACTGAAACTGGTGTCTATATCCAGAGATTTTTCTGTCATTTTTTCTAAAGGATCATCTCCATAGTTCTGATCATCAGCCCAAAACTCACCGTCTTGTATAAATATAATTTTACCATACAAGTCTCCTTCAACAGAATACCTAATCTTAGCAACAATTTTTACGTTAGACATAATCTACAAAGCGATTACCTATACTTCGCCAGGTTCTAATAATTATATAGTTATATGAGTAAAAAATGCTCATTTTTTATCACTTTCAAAACGTACCATTTAGCAGAACATTGTAAGATACGTTTCCAAAGTATCACAAGTTTGGTATGACTATACTACAGTCAATGTCTTGATTGCTCAACACACTAACTCCCTATAGTTATTTTTCTTAGAATTTAATATTCCAAGTACGTTGAGTTTGGATCATCCAAATATTCAAGTTCACCTTCATCATCAAGCGCACTCAAAAAAGCATCAATAATTTTCTGCTCGCAATCTGCAACAGGAATATCGGCATCCAAACCAAGTTCATAACACATGCTTAGATCAAAGTTCTCTAAAGTGTAATTCTTTACTTTTTCAAAATCAATATCGCCATTGTTATCAACATCTACACAATATTGACCATCATAAACAAATACAACTTTGCCAAAGACTTCACCTTCTACATCATATTTGATTACAGCCTTCACAACACAATCTTCACTAATATCAGACTGCGATTCCTCCTCTGTATCTTCCTCTTCATAATCTTCAAACACGTCCTGATCTTCGTCGTCAACTTCATCAAGCACTGATAGATTATCAATAGTATAATCTTCAATCACGGTACATGTTTCTATTTCAGGTTCTTCTGCCAGAGCAAAAACCTGTGCCGTTATGCCCATTTCTTTGAACATGGAAATATATTTCTCCAATGCAGACAAAGGAACAAGAATTTCTTCCAATGCTTTGACCTGAGCGAAGGCTCCTGAGTCAAACGTAACATTCTCAGAGAGAATAACCAGACGCTTTAAGGCAGGACCAAAAGCACGCTTTCCTACATATAATAGCGTAGCTGGCAATGTGAGTTCAGAGAGTGACTCGCAATCACGGAAAGCAGTTTCTTTGATAATCTCCAAACCTTCGGGAAGAGCAATGCCGGTCAGGTTCTTGCATCCGGCAAAGGCGCTGCAACCTATAGCCTTCAAACCTTCAGGAAGTACCACGGTTTTTACTTTTGCATCAAAGAAAGCACGGTCGCCAACAATAATCACACCGTCCTTTACCTGATACTGCTCCAACTGACGGTCGCGTAATGCCAAGAAGCGAACACCTTCATAGGCGCCACCTTGCGCGTCCTTCTTACCAGTCTCAAAGACGCCCACCTTAGTGTTGTAAACCCCTGAAACAGTCATACCTAATTGATTATTTGTTATTGCCATTGAAATATATATTTAATAGGTAAATGTATCGTGTCAAATCTTAGGGGACTAAAAATAATTTCATGAATGTACCCGCTTATAAATCTTCACTCCTACCTTGTCGTACCTCGCAAATTCATCATTAGGATGGTTAAGCCAATCTGTTCCATTAGGCATTTCCTGACGAAATGCTTTGTTCAGGACACAATCCTCATCAGGTGTAACGAAGCAAATATTGAGTTTTGAACGAATTTTTTGAAATACCTCAAAAGTCAGTTGTTGCTGTTCGAACATCTCTTTTAAAACCGGGAGGACTACATTAAACGGAACCATGTGTTCAAAACGAATTCCTTTGCGACATTTTTCCAAATCTATCTCTTTATGCGTTGCATATCCCTCATTTTCTATTATCTGGAGAATTTTTTTTCGACGCGCAGAATTGGAACGCTTCCAAGCTTGTTCTCCCATAGCATATACGCCCTCAGAAATGTAAATTTTGTTGAGTATAGCGCACTTGACAAACCATTTTACATCATTTTCATCATATTCCTTTGCAACTAACCACCGTTCTAAGATGTGCATGACTCTTTCATAACGTTCCTTGTCTGTGTCATGATACCAACTGCCTGCAGAAGAATTCTTGGCAGGGGGATAAACTTTTCTAATATTTTCAGCCATAAGGTAAAGTGTCAAATATAAAATGCGTCTGTCGGCATGGAATATATTCCATACCAACAGACGCATTTCAATTATCTATTATGCAAATACTTAGAACTTGCTTGCTTGCTTGCTTGCTTGCTTGCTTGCTTGCTTGCTTGCTTGCTAACAAAATAATCCGAACCACCAAATAAATTGGCAGTTTCTTTCAGATTATTTGCAGTCCAACAAGTCAAAAATATCATCTTTAAGAATCTCTTTATTAACCATTTGAGGGGGAACAAAAAACCAACCCTCATATCATGGTGCAAAGTTACTTTTTTTATTTGAGGAATACAATATTCACACTATAAAACAAAGACTTTTATGCTTAGAGATATACGCTATCAATTTATGGACATGAAAGTTCCCCTTTCTCGCTCCGCTTAAATCACATGAATCCCCTGCTCTTCGCAGAGTTTGAGACCGAGATCCTTGAGTTTGAATTTCTGAATCTTACCACTGCCTGTCATGGGGAATTCCTTGATAAAGAAGATGTAGCGGGGGATTTTGTAGCGCGCGATCTTGCCTGCGCAGAAGTCACGAACGTCTAAATCCGTCATCTCTACGCCTTCGTGGAGAATGATAAAGGCTCCAACCTCTTCGCCATAGCGTTTTGAAGGAATACCTGCCACTTGCACGTCCTTAATCCCCTCCATTTTATAAAGGAATTCCTCAATCTCGCGAGGATAAATATTTTCACCGCCACGGATAATCATGTCCTTGATGCGCCCAGTGATGCGGAAGTTGCCGTCAGGGTCTTTCACACCGAGGTCACCGGAATGAAGGAAACCATTAGCGTCAATCACTTCGGCGGTTGCCTCGGGGTTCTTGTAATATCCCTTCATCGTGTTATAACCACGGTTACACATTTCACCCTGTACACCTACGGGGCATTCTTCTCCCGTTTCGGGGTCAAGAACCTTGACTTCGGTGAATTCAAATTCGTGACCGACAGTGGTGCAACGCACTTCAAAGGGGTCATCAATGCGTGTCTGCGTCATACCAGGCGAAGCCTCCGTAAGACCATACACACTTGTGACGCGCATGAACATCTTTTCTTCCACTTGACGCATGAGTTCGATAGGACAAAGCGAACCCGCCATAATACCTGTGCGGAGGCTTGACATATCAAACATGGGGAACATCGGGTGATTCATTTCGGCGATGAACATAGTGGGTACGCCATAAAGCGCTGTACATCTTTCCTTATGGATTGAGGCAAGCACAACAAGGGGGTCAAAACGTTCGACCATAACTTGCGTACAACCGTGCGTCAAGCAGTTCATTGTAGCGAGCACTACGCCAAAGCAGTGGAACAGGGGCACACAAACGCAGAGTTTATCGTCTTGTGTGAACTTCATGTGCTCACCGGTAAGGAAACCATTGTTGGTAATATTGTAATGGGTAAGCATTACACCCTTAGGGAATCCTGTTGTTCCCGACGTATACTGCATGTTCACCACATCATGGCAACTCACACTCTCCCTGATGGCAGCATACTCATCATCCTTGAGGCTGTTCTTGCCCAAAAGGAGCAACTCCGGAATGTTGTACATTCCCCTGTATTTCTCCTGGCCGATAAACACCACATTCTTCAATACAGGAAGTTTCTCACATTTGAGGTCTCCCCTTCTGCAGCTTCTCAGTTCAGGCACCATCTCATATACCATGCTCACAAAATCGCTGTTGCGCTCACGGTCAATTATACATAGGGTATGCATATCTGAGTTCTTGCATACATACTCCAGCTCAGAAAGCTTGTAGTTGGTGTTTACCGTAACCGCAACTGCACCCAATTTTGCACAGGCATACAATACAGTAAGCCA
>CALFGU010000055.1 GCA_937877685.1 uncultured Prevotella sp. | reverse complement strand
TCATCATACCCCCTCCCCGCCCAAGGGCGGTACTCCCCCTATCTTAAGGGGAGAGCGCCATGCGGAGTAATCCTACACTATTTATACCGAGTGAAAACGAGATTGTTTACATCGGTTGAGTTGTTTTAACGGAAGTGTCAAACTACTCTCTCCCCTTAAGATAGGGGGAGTACCTCCGTAGGAGGGGAGGGGGTATGATTGTCTTTACGGGTCAACTCCTATATTATAACCAAATTTAGAGTACAGAGTACAGAGAACAGAGTACAACTACCATTCGGAATGGGGGATTTACTTTTATCGTGATTGTTTACTGTTAAACCTTCAACGTTAACCGCTAAACTTTCACCGTTCCTCGTTCCCCTTTCAACGTTCATCGTTAAACGTTCTCCCTTCACCCATCCCCTTTCACCCTTCAACGTTAACCGTTAACCGTTCACCCTTCCCCGTTAACCGTTCACCTTTCAACGTTCACCCTTTCATGAACTTCCACACCCACGACCTTCAATCCCCCATGCCGGCAATTATTAATATGCCGATGGAATGGATGCTTCATCCGACGGAGGTGAAACTTCGGACGGATGCCACCTATTCTGTGGGGGTGCATCCCTGGTGGACGGCAGAGGAAAACGTGGAAGACATTGTCAAGGGATTCTTACATTGGGCAACACATCCGCAAGTGGTGAGAATCGGAGAATGTGGGATTGACAAACTCAAGGGTGCGCCTGAGGCTGTTCAGACAGAATTGTTCTTGCAACACGTTGCACTTTCCGAACAGTTGCAGAAACCGCTCACCATTCACTGCGTCCGAGCCTTCGACCAAATGTTAATGCTCCGCAAACGCCTACGCCCCACACAACGTTGGGCAATCCATGGTTTTCGTGGTAAACCAGCCCTTGCGCAACAACTCCTTGCGGCAGGTTTCGACCTTTCGTTTGGCACACTTTTTAATGCTGAATCCTTTAACCTTTGTCCGCCTGAACGCAGGTTTACGGAGACGGACTAACCCATCTCACTGGTTCTGAAAATAGCCCCACACGGCGTCCTCATAACACGTTCGGATGGTGCGCATTTTACCTTTCCCCCACCCGCTCATTATCACCCTTCAAACAAAGTCTCAAATTGTGCGCCTTATTTGGCGTAATAATTTTTATTCTTTAAGGGTTTGTTCCCCGTATTTAAGGGTTTGTTTGAAGAGGGACAAATTCAATCACATCTGCCTCAGTTTTTAAGAGAAAACGTCGGGTTTTAATGCTGTAAGAGTGGCGATTTCTGCGTTCTGAATGGCAACAACCCTGCGAAACTTCCCCAATGCAGAGAAAATCTAATTTTAGGGGCGACGCTTAAATCAGAAATCATTAACTTTGCAATTCCAACATTGACATAAAATAAAAACACAAACAATATGAATTTCGTAGAAGAACTCAAATGGCGCGGCATGCTTCATCAGATGATGCCCGGCACACAAGAACTTTTTGACAAGGGTGAAATGGTTACGGCTTACGTGGGTATCGACCCCACTGCTGATTCACTCCATATCGGTCACCTTTGTGGCGTAATGATGCTTCGTCACCTCCAACAGGCGGGTCACAAACCCCTTGCTCTCGTAGGCGGTGCTACAGGTATGATTGGCGACCCCTCGGGTAAGAGCGCGGAGCGTAACTTGCTTACGGAAGAAGTGCTCCGTCACAATGTAGCATGCATCAAGGAGCAACTCAGCCGCTTCCTCGACTTCGAAAGCGACGCGCCCAACGCTGCCGAACTCGTCAATAACTACGACTGGATGAAGGATTTCACTTTCCTCGACTTTGCTCGCGAAATCGGTAAGCGCATCACTGTTAACTACATGATGGCAAAGGACTCTGTGAAGCGTCGTCTTAACGGTGAAGCCAGCGACGGTCTTTCGTTCACTGAGTTTACTTACCAGTTGCTTCAGGGTTACGACTTCCTCCACCTCTACCGCGAAAAGAATTGTAAGCTCCAGATGGGCGGTTCTGACCAGTGGGGTAACATCACTACGGGTACGGAACTTATTCGCCGCACACTCGGTGGCGAGGCTGAAGCATTCGCACTCACTTGCCCCCTCATCACAAAGGCTGACGGTAAGAAGTTTGGTAAGACGGAACAAGGTAATGTTTGGCTCGACCGCAACCGCACTACGCCCTATGCCTTCTACCAATTCTGGCTCAACGTAGGCGATGAAGAAGCAAAGCGCTACATCAAGATTTTCACATCGCTCACACAGGAAGAAATCAATGCCCTTATTGAAGAACACGACCAAGACCCCGGTCGCCGCGTACTCCAGCGCCGTTTGGGCGAAGAAGTAACGATTCTCGTTCACGGTAAGGAAGACCTCGAAATGGCAGTTGAAGCGTCAAACATCCTTTTCGGAAAGGCAACAAAGGATAGCCTTTTGAAGTTGGACGAAGCAACGCTCCTCGCTGTGTTTGACGGTGTGCCCCGCTTCGAAGTATCACGCGACCAAGTGATTGGTGCAAAGGCCGTAGATCTTCTTGCTGAAACCACCAAGTGTTTCCCCTCAAAGGGCGAAATGCGTAAGCTCACTCAGGGTGGCGGTGTTAGTTTGAACAAGGAAAAACTTGCTGCCTTCGACCAGGAGATTACGGAAAACGACCTCATTGATGGCAAGTACATCATTGCACAGCAGGGCAAGAAGAAGTATTTCTTGATTATCGTGAAGTAAAAAACGCTGTTCTATAGTCCCTAAAGTTGTTCTATAGTCTCTATAGTTACTATCGTTCCTATAGTCCCCATGCAGGGATAATAACAAAGAATCAGCGGGAGCGCCATAACGCTCCCGCTGATTCTTTGTTATTAGGCATCTTAAGAGATGCACTACTTCAACTTATTATTTTGTTTGCGCCATCAATTCACGAGCGCGATCAAGCGCGGCATTAATGTTGGGGCAAATGTGATCCTTACCAATGAGACGGTAGAATCCAGCGCGCTCAAGGGTTTGCTGAACGGCGGGAGTTACACCTGAAAGCACAATGTCCGTACCTTCGCGCTGCGACATATCACAGAGATTCTGAAGATTGTGAATACCCGTTGAGTCAATGAAAGGCACGCGACGCATACGGATAATGCGGACGCGCGGATTGTTATCCATTGACGCCATCATTTCTTCAAACTTGTTGGCAATACCAAAGTAGTAAGGACCATTGATTTCGTAAACTTCCACACCCTCGGGGATTTGGAGGTGTTCCTCAAGGAGCATGTCGCTTTCGTCATTTGCGTCAATTTCATCGGTAAGCACCTTGATCTGAGTGCTCTCTGTCATACGCTTCATAAAGAGTAAGCACGCAATGATAAGACCTACTTCAATCGCAACAGTAAGGTCGAAAATCACGGTGAGCAAGAAGGTAATAATCAACACACTCACATCGCTCTTGGGGTTACTCATCAATTCGCGGAAGGTGCGCCAACCACTCATATTGTAAGAAACCACCACCAACACACCTGCCAAGCAAGACATAGGAATATAACTTGCCAAGGGCATGAGTACGATAAAGATAACGAGGAGCACAAGGGCGTGAATAATACCCGAAATACAGGTGCGACCACCATTATTAATATTGGTCATCGTACGCGCAATCGCTCCCGTTGCAGGAATACCGCCGAAGAAGGGAGTAACGATATTTGCAATACCCTGCCCTACGAGTTCTTGGTTAGAATCGTGGTGATGTCCTGTTACACCATCTGCCACTGTAGCAGAAAGGAGTGATTCAATCGCACCGAGCACCGCAATCGTGATTGCCGTGGGGATAAGCGTGTTAATCATATCCCAAGTGATGCCTCCCTGGAAAATATTCAAGGCTGTAATTTCAGGAAGCGCTGCTTTAATTTCTCCAAAACGGTCGCCAATAGTTTCGATTTTGGTAATCTCAAACATGTTGAGGAAGTAAACCGCAACGGTTGCAAGAATAATAGCTACGAGCGAACCAGGAACTTTCTTCGAGAAGCGAGGCGTAAGGGCAATAATGATAATGCTTAAGATTCCGACAATAGTTGTTGCAGGATCCAAGGTTAAGAAATTCTTGCCGTAAGCAATCCATTTTTCCACAAACTCTGCAGGAACTGCGTCCATCTGAAGCGCAAAGAGGTCCTTTACCTGTGTGGTGAAAATCGTTACTGCAATCCCGCTGGTGAAACCTACTACAATGGGGTAAGGAATGAATTTAATAATCGTACCCAAGCGGAAGACGCCCAATAAAACGAGGAAAAGTCCCGCCATAATGGTAGCAAGCATCAACCCTGTGAGACCGAATTCTGCTACTACTCCATATATAATAACAATGAAGGCACCCGTGGGACCACCAATCTGCACACGACTACCACCAAGTGCCGAGAT
Source organism: uncultured Prevotella sp. (assembly GCA_937877685.1). Taxonomy (GTDB): domain Bacteria; phylum Bacteroidota; class Bacteroidia; order Bacteroidales; family Bacteroidaceae; genus Alloprevotella. The sequence goes on along the minus strand of CALFGU010000055.1, from coordinate 11,923 downwards.
AATAAAACCAGCAACGATAGCGGTGATAATACCAGCAACAGGACCGATGGTGTGATTCGCATCTCCGCCAGGACTTGCGGCAATAGCGAAAGCGATAGCCAAAGGAAGCGCTACGATACCCACAATAAGCCCTGCCATTGTGTCGGCAGCAAGTTTGCTTCGGTTGTAATTGCGCAAGTCACGGACAATGCGCGGATTAAATCTGAAACGTTCCATTTTATAAGTTAGTTTGTGTTGCGAGAAAAACTAATAGTTGCTACAGAGTCTCAAATTGTTTTAGGGACAATAAAGATGCCTAAAGGTACTATAGAAACTATAGGAACCATAACGTCTATAGGACCTATAGACACTATAGCAACCATTAAAAATCAGTTTTACATCTTCATTACCTTGCGAGTAATATTCGCCTTTGTAGTCGTTACGTTAATAAGATATACGCCTGCGGGAAGGGTTTCAAGAGAAACAACAGTTTCTTCGCCACACTTGGGTTGTTCCATCACTTGCTGCGCCACGAGACGACCATTAAGGTCGGTCACACGGACAGTTGCCGTAGATTCATTGGTGTTAAAGAGAATGCGCCAAGCGTTATTGCCCTTTTGGAAAGAAACAGGCGCTTCAGAGTTTTGCATATCGTTAATACCATCAGTGGAAGCCAACTTAAGAGCACGCTTCAAACCTTCATAGGCATTAATCTTTCCGTAACCCCAATCGTTCTTACCACCATTAGCAGTATATTCATCATTAATAGCAGTCTCCTGAATGATTGTCATAATCTGCTCGTGTGTCAAATTAGGATTAGCCTGATACCAAAGTGCAATCACACCCGTAACAAAAGGCGCTGCCATTGAAGTTCCTAACTTCGCACCATAGTAATATTGCTTAGGATTGCTACCCAACTTCACTGAAGCACAAACATCATCACCCTTTGAACTAAAACCTGAAGAATAACTGTTTACTGCTGAAATAATCACCGCACCAGGTGCTGTAATTGTGGGATGAATAACATTCTCTGTGAGCGAAGGACCACGACCGCTGAATTTACTAATAATTCCAGCTTGCTTGTAGTCATTATAACCTAACGTTGAACCACCAGCAAGGGGTTGCCAGTTGTAACGTCCTGAATTGTAAGAACCAACTGTGATTGACTTTTCGGCAGATGCGCCAGAGTCAGAAATAGTATATTCAGAATCACCAGCAAGGAACTGCTCCTTCTTAGCGCCACCGACAGGACTAACAGAGGCAGGCACATAAAATTCTCCCAAACCGGTGTTATTCCAAATGTGAACCGAAGCACCCTTCTTACCTGTAATCTTCACGCCAAAGCAAATATCGTCAGCATTTACCTCTTGCTTAAGAGTTGCATGCATACAAATTATCGTGAAATTCTGCTTCTTGCTATAACTATCAATGCCCGACTGGAATGATGTAGAAGTTTGAGTGCGATCTGCAGCGTATGTCGTAACTCTCTTTGTGCTTGTTCTGAAGTAGCAAGGTTCTACGGTAATATTCTCATTGCCATCACCCGTTTGTTCCCAGATGCTGAGATAACTATACCCTTGAGTTGTTTCAGGGTCAACGATTGCGTAGCGCACTTCATTGTCTGCAGTAAATGTGTGAGATGTATGAATCTTGTCATTACCATCATTACCCGCTGCACATACAAAGACGCCGCTGTTATCCACAACAAGTTCGTTAAGAGTGCGGTTGTAAAGACTCAAACCGTCATGACTACCCATCTGACTACCGAAACTCATGTTGATAACAAAGGGTTTGCCTGCCGCCTTAGCCACCTTCTTGATATGCGCTACGTCTTCAAGCACTTCAGAATCCGAAAGCGTTGAAGGAATCATGATGATGTCAGCATCAGGTGCCACACCATAATAATCATTACCTGCAATCTTTGAACCAACAGCAATACCCGCAACGTGAGTAGCGTGACCACCTGAATTATCAGCCTGTCCGCTATCAGGAATATCCGTTGTAGGTTGACCATCACGGGGATAATCTTCACGATTCCAGAAAGAAATCACACGCGAGTTCTTATTCGCGTCCATGAATGCTGCATGGCGGAACTGGAAACCTTGGTCGATAACCCCCACAATGACTCCCTTACCCGTGAAAGGTGTTTCAAAATCATTGAGTGCGTTCGTGTGAATATCGTTTATGCCAGCGATGTCACGCGCTTGGTCAACTGATGACTGCATCTTTACGGGACCGTTCATCAAACGTACAGATTCGAGAGCGGCTAACTGCTCTACGAAACTAATAGGCACAATTGCTGTTACGACATTGTCCGTAATCTGCGTTGCCTTAAAGCCTGCATTCTGAATGAAAGTCATCACCTCAGTTGCGTCGGTAACTTCGATAGTTACAGAAGTCACACCGCTACCCGCACCACGCGTTGCAGGAAGAAGCGTTGGTTGCTGACCGCGCATCATGCGCTCCAACGTGAAGTCCCATTTGGGTTGCACAACTTGCTGTGCCATTGTTACTGCCGAAAATGCTACTGCGCCGGCAAAAAGTAAAAGTTTCTTCATAGTCTATTTGTGGATAACTAAGGACTACTGCGGACAGCCTGAAATTTCTTAACGTTCTGTTCCGTCAGAAAAACCGCTTACCCGTTCATTTTCAAGTCCTATAGGTTTTTAATTTCGGGGTGCAAAGTTACGAATTTCTCAAATATCTACTTCTATAAAGAAGTAAAAAGTTAAACCTACACCCTTATTAAATAGAAATAACACAGGCTTTTGCGCATTAGAACACGCACTTTGAAAAAAAATGCGTAGTTTTGCGGTTATGAAAAACATTTTGACCGTCATTACGCTTTTGTTTCTCCTTCCCATAGGCATGCTCCACGCCCAACGCCTCAGCGAGGCGAGCGCTCGGGAGTTTGCCCATCATTTTCTGCAACAACGAACCACGCGAAGTGGCAACACAACGCCCATGACTCACACCGCCACACTTCCTTCTGGATTTGTTTTTACTGCGTCAGATGCGTTTGTCGTGGTGGGAGGGAGTGATGAAAATCCTATGGCGTTGGGCTATGGCACAACGCAAAGTGGCGCCACAACATCACCGCAAAATCTTCCCCCAACCCTCTCCGCTCTGCTGCATCAAGCATCTCGCACAACGCAGTCTCAAACAGAACTATTTCTTCAACCAGGCACACCCGCAGGTCCGTTACTCACCACCGTGCGCCACCAAGAAGCGCCCTACAATGCGGCATGCCCTTACTTCACTTACGAAGACGGCACGGTGAGCGAGAGTCGTTGCGTCGTGGGTTGCGTAGCCACGGCATTGGAAGAATGTCTGACGTATTACCAACGCGAAATCGTGCTTCAAGATACGCTTCACGGATGGGAAACAGCGCATTACACCATCCCCGATGTTCTTCCCGGAGCGCGCATAGACACTCGCTTAATTTTGGATAACTATGACACGGAAGTGACTTCGCCTGAAGCGCTCGACGCTATTGCTCGTTTGAATTTGTATTGCGGAATGGCGGCGCGCATGAACTGGGGCATTTCGGAAAGTGGCGCTAATGTGCGCCGATTGGTGGAACCTTTGAAGCGCGCATTCGGTTATGGATTCGTGCATTATGCGGACAGTTATAAATATGCCCCACAGGATTGGGTGCGCATGATTGCCAATGAAGTGCGCGAGGGACGCCCTGTGCTCTATGCGGGTTACACGCAGTTTATTGAGGGACATGCCTTCGTTATTGACGGCATTGATGCCGAGGGTTTCTTTCACGTGAATTGGGGTTACGGAGGCGCTTACGACGGTTACTTCCGCTTGGACGTTTTGGCCTTTTACGAGGATGCCGAAAACAAGCGTGATGCGCAGGCTGCCCAAGGTTTTTTCTGCAATCAGGAAGTCCTATTGCTCCATCCTGACAAGATTTCCGTCAGTTTGCCCGACACGTTGGCCCGCACGGGCATGGAAGTGGTGGTGGACAGCATGTACGCGCTCATCACTCCTCAAGAGGGAAAATTCACCCCCATTGCCTTACACCTGCGCAACACTTCCGAGCAAACACTCACCACTCCCTTCGAACTCTTCACCAATGCGCCGACCGACACGCTCCTTTTTGAGCAAGGCGATTACGTTGCCCTTACGGGCATAACCCTTGCTGCTGGCGAGGCGCGAAAGATTGTGGTCGATGCCCGATTTACGGAGACGGGCAACCGCCAGTTGCGCATTTCTCCTGACGATAGTTTGGTGTTGAAAACTATTGACGTTGAGGTTATTCCTAACGTCAGACACATTCTGAAGCACACCATCAGCGCCCCAACTTTCCCCAGCGCGGAAGAGGTGCAGTTACGGGTGACCATTCGCAACTCCTCCGCCGCCGAAGCGCGTGCTGGAATTTTGCAACGCTATTTCCTTGACGAGGGCATGACTTGCCGTGACTACACGGGGGCTTACCAGCAGTCACACGTCCTTTACCTCAATCCGGGAGAGGAACAGACCGACACCATCATCTTTCGCAATCTCAAGCCAGTCACAACCTATACGTTCAAGGTGAAATACGATTGGCACGATGCGGGACTTATCACCTTCACCACGCCTTCGACGGACGGCATTCACTCACCTTCACACTCCGAAGAGCGAAACGATGAATGGTACACGATTGATGGGCGTCGCCTACTTTCACTGCCTCAAAAATCAGGCATTTACATCTGCAACGGCAAGAAAATTCTACTTCCCTAACCGACACTCACGACCATGCGTATTACGACGATTCTCACTACTGAAACGATAAACGGCACGGAAGTCATCAAGCAATCTTTCGAGGGCGTCTTGCAACGCCAAGGAGGCCTCACCCTGCTCACCTACGAAGAACCCGAGCACGGCACCACTCGCTTATTCATCGGCGACGGTCACGCCCGATTGGTGCGCAAAGGCAGACTGACCACACAGATGGTGTTTCAACCCGAAACAACTACCCACAACTGGTATCACACTCCCAATGGTTCATTCGAAATGGAGATTCACACCACCCTGCTTCAACATCACGAAGCGCCCTCTGAATCCCGCTTCTGCGCCCATTACACCCTTGCCCTCAACGGTGAGCAAGTGGCAAAAAACAAACTCGAAATCCGCTACGACTTAAACGCCTAAAGACTACAGGGTTATACCCACCCAAAACAAAGTGCCACTTAGGAAAAATTAAGTGCTACTTAAGACGAACTAAGTGCCACTTAAGAACCACTAAGTAAGGTTTAGTTTTTCCTCCAGTCCACTTTCAGACGCGCATTTAAAATTTTAAACACGACATAAAACATTCATTCCATCCTATGCCTATCAAAACCTACATTGCTCAAAACGAAGAGCGCATTCTTAAGGAACTCTTCTCGCTCATCCGTATCCCCAGCATCAGCGCTTTGCCTAAACGAAAAGACGACATGGTGCGTTGTGCCAAACGTTGGAAAGAACTTTTGCTTGAAGCCGGAGTTGACCGTGCCGAAATCATGCCTTCAGCTGGCAATCCCTTGGTCTATGCCGAAAAGATGATTCCTGGCGCCACGAAGACGGTGCTTATTTACTCGCATTACGACGTGATGCCCGCCGAACCTCTTGAACTCTGGCACAGCAATCCCTTTGAACCCGAAGTGCGCGACGGAAAGATTTTCGCACGTGGCGCTGACGACGATAAGGGTCAGGCCATGATTCAGGTAAAAGCCTTTGAATACTTGGTGAAACATGACCTCTTACGCCACAACGTGAAGTTTATCTTCGAGGGTGAAGAAGAAATCGGAAGTCCTTCGCTTGGCGGATTCCTCGAAGTCAATAAGGAACTGCTGAGTGCCGACATCATCCTCGTAAGTGACACCAGCATGCTCAGTGCTGAACTCCCCTCACTCACAACAGGGCTTCGCGGTTTGGCATATTGGGAAATCGAGGTGACAGGTCCCAATCGCGACCTCCACTCTGGACATTTCGGGGGCGCCGTTGCCAATCCCATCAACACACTTTGCAAAATGTTGGCACAAGTTGTGGATGAAAACGGAAAGATTACCATCCCCCACTTCTACGATGACGTGGAAGAACTCTCGGCTGAAGAACGCGAAATGATTGCGGGTATTCCTTTCGACCTTGAAAAGTATAAAAAGGCCATTGATATTGAAGAAGTGAGCGGCGAAGCAGGCTATTCTACGATTGAGCGCAACAGTTGTCGCCCCTCATTTGACGTATGTGGTATTTGGGGAGGCTACACGGAACAAGGATCTAAGACCGTGCTTCCCTCAAAAGCCTATGCCAAGGTTTCAACTCGCTTAGTGCCCCATCAGCAACACGAAAAGATTTCGCAACTTTTCATTGACTACATCACGTCTATTGCTCCCAAGAGCGTGAAAGTTAAAGTCACGCCTATGCACGGCGGAGAGGGCTACGTGTGCCCCATAACGCTCCCTGCGTATAAGGCGGCTGAAATTGGGTTTGAAAAAGCCTTCGGCAAACGTCCCTTGGCTGTGCGTCGCGGAGGTTCCATCCCCATTATCAGTGACTTCGAGCGCGTGCTCGGTATCAAAACCGTGCTTATGGGATTCGGACTTGAAAGCAACGCAATCCATTCGCCCAACGAAAATTTCCCTCTCGACATGCTGCGTAAGGGAATTGAGGCCGTAGTAGAATTCCACCTCAACCTCTAAGACAGAAACCTACTTTTCCCTGACCGAGAGTTGCACAAAAGTGACCTCGGAAGGCGGGATTGAAGCATAAGGACGCATATTGTGCGTCCTTTTTTTTCGTATCTCGCTTTAGTAGAAGAACATAAGCAACAAAAACAAGCGGCTATAACATTCATTTTTACAACAAAATTCTTTACAGAATCTTGTTAATAACAGGTTCTTCCCCCTGTTGTTTCCTGAAATTTCAATGTCTGAAAAGCGTTTCTTTTGCTAACTCTATCACACAAAAAAGCGCCTATTCTTTGACAGTTCATATTTTATATGTAATTTTGCGCATTATATGTATATAGCATACTCAGCTTTAGACAAAAATTAAAAACACTCTTCATATGAACTTATCCATGTTTTCCGTAAAGAACGTTGCTAAGGTGTTAGCATTCGGACTTATCTCTACATCTGTATTCGGAATTACGGGTTGCGAAGAAGAAATCGACAGTTCTAACTTTGCAATCAAATCTGAACAAACACTTGCTGACATCATTGATTCTAACCCAGAATTGTCTTTGGCGCGTGACCTTTTCAAGCGTGTAAGATTGGGTAACAAGGCGAACTCATCGTCTGTTTACAGTGTGATTTCAGCGCGTGGTAACTACACGGTTTTTATTCCCGACAACGTAGCGGTTGAAGCTTATTTGAAGACCTTGGGCCTCACAAGCATTGATGAACTCACGAATGAGCAGGCGGAGTTGGTGGTTTATAGTTGTGTGATTGACAATGGCGAACAAGAAGCCTACGAATCTACAGAGTTCCCCACTTCTGGTTCTTTCAACCTCTCGAATCTCTATGACCGCTTGCTCACATGTGCGGAAGACGCGAACGTAACTGACACTGTGCAGCGTGTAAAATACGATCCCCTCACAAAACTTCCCGAAATGAAGGAAGGGGATACCGTAAAAATCAGTTACCCCGTATATCACAACATCGAGAAAACCTGTCGTGTACTCCGTTCTGACTTTGAAGCGTCAAATGGTTGGTTGCACATCATGGCAGACGTAATTGCCCCCACTTCAGATTACATTTCAGAAGTAGTGCAGAACACTCCCAACATGAAAATTATGGGACGCTTGCTTCAGGAAACCGGTATCTGGGAATGGATGAACCAAGAGCGTGACGTAGATTACGAAAACCAAGAACTTCCTGAGAAATTGGTAGCACAACCTGGTACTTTCGACGTTCCCACTAAGCGTTACATTGCCTACACTGGCTTTGTAGAAACCGACAGTATCTTTGAACTCTACGGCGTTCCCGCTGTGCAACTCGACGAAGACGGAAACATCACCAACTGGGAAGAAGTGCTCGAAGGACTTAAGGGTGTGTCAAAAATCACTACGGCTTACGGCACACAAGACCTTGATAACCTTAAAAGCCCCAACAATCCGCTCTACAAGTTCGTAAAATACCACTTCATCGATGGTAAATACGCGCCCGGTAAACTCGTAGTTCACTACACAGAATACCAATACCAATACGGTCCTGACCAAAAGAACCCACAAACTAAGACCCTCCCCACTGACGCTTGGGATTACTACACCACAATTCACCCCAAAAATCAAGTAGAAGTGCGCGAGCCCATCAAGTTACTCCAAGTTGGTTCTCGCGGTCCCATTGGTTCGCAATTTGAAGGCAATCCCGTGTTCATCAATCGCTTTGTAAATTACGACAATGGACTTAAGGGTTCCTACGAAGAGACTTCCGTGAAACCTGGTGGCGAAGGTGTGATGATTTATGAGAATCAAAGTGTCAGCGCTGCCAATGGATACATCTATCCTATCAGTGATTTGCTCGTGTTTGGCAATGCTGAACGCAACCTTATGGCATTGGAACGCATGCGTGTGGATTATGCAACCATCATTCACGAATTGAGTTCTAACAACCTCCGTTTGGGTAAGTACTCTATGTTCCCCGCAGGATATTTTGAGAACCTCCCCCTTCAGAATTCAAGTTCACAGGTGCTCTATCTCTTCTGCGCTTACTCTCCTATCAGTACAACGGGTTGGTGTAACTATCAGGGTGACGAAATGATGATTCTTGGTCTCTACGACGTTACTTTCCGCATTCCTCCCGTACCTGTTGCAAAGGAATATGAAATTCGCTTAGGCGTATCTCATAATAACCTTCGTGGTATGTGCCAATTGTATTTCGGCGAAGATATGAACCGTCTCATACCTACAGGACTTCCATACGACTTGCGCCAATCTGCGCCTTCCGTTAATATTCCTTGGGTAGATGATGGTGATCTTGATGAGACCACTTGTATCGAAAATGACAAGAATATGCGCAACCAAAGCTTCATGAAGGGTCCTAAGCATTTCGGTTGGACAGATGGTAAGGGTGAAAACATGTCTCGCGATTACAATGGTCACTTACGCCGTATCGTAACTGTAGAACGTTTGGAACCTGGCAAGAATTACTACCTCCGCTATAAGTCAGCGCTTAAGAAACTCGACTCTCAGTTGCAAATTGACTACATTGAAATTGTACCAAAGGAAGTTTACAGTGGCAACGAAGCCGAAGACGTTTGGTAATATCACGAATGCTTCGATAGATGTCTGACCTCGTGAAGGTCATAAGCATCTAAGCAAACCTCATTATGCGTAACGAGTTCATGAGTTCGCATACACCGTATGCAACTCATGACTCATAATACTCATTGCCTATGAAACATTTTACACTCATACTCTCACTCTTCATCCTCTCGTTGACTGGCGCCACAGCACAGTCTTCAAGAACTGCGGTGAAAGCCGAAGACTATCCCTTTGTGCTCACCACCGACCCCGAGCATCCCGCATTATATTATATATATACGGGTCGCGACGGAAATGGTGAGGCGAGCGAAATGGTGTTTGTCAATGAAATTCCCTGGGGAGAGTCGGATTACAAACTCCAACTCATGTACAAGAACCCCAACAAGGCAGAGTTGACACAGTTGTGGTATTTCATGGAGGAAAATGGCAAGATTAAGATAATCTCTGCCGCTGACAACCGCATGATTACCGTAGCCAACACATCAGATGGCGCTCAAAAGGTGTACACACAAACAGCGGAAGAGCGCACACATGCTTACTACCTCTGGACTTTGGACAAAACGGGTGGGTATTACGCGTTCAAAACCTCAGACGGCAAAACCTTCCTCAGCCATAACGGCAACTGGGCAACAGGTAAGTCGATGATGGGACTTTACAACGCTGACGGCAGCAAGGATGAAGGTTCACGCGTGTTCTTTGAAGCATGCAACGATGTAAGTGGCATTCAAAGTGCAACGGCTGAAAAAGAATTCAAATACGGAATCTTTACCATCACTGGCAAACGCATTGACAAAATAACACGTCCCGGTGTTTACATCATCAATGGCAAAAAGCGCGTAGTGCGCTAAACTGAATGGCAGGAGTTAGTCATAACCCCTGACCAACACAACTTAAGTTATCCGCAATGTCAAACTCTTGGCATTGCGGATAACTCGTTTATAACCCCAATAAGCACACCGTTGACTCACATCTTCATTTTCGCTTCACAATGAGTAACATTGTGAAAAAAGAGTCTTAAACTGCGTGCACAATAAGTAATAGAATTTCTTTTTCTTCTCAAGAAAATTCAATTATCAGAGGAGGAAATTAGATTATCACACATGAAAAGACATTTATAGTGAGAAGGGGCGGGAATTCTTAGTTTTAGGCGGGATTTGCTTTAACTTTGTTTGGTGGAAATCTGTGGTTTATGTACCTTTGTAACTGTAAAATTGATTCACTGATTTATACAATTTAATCTAATCACTATGATTTGTATCCGTAAACTAGTTTTACTGTTTGCAGCCTTTTGCTGTATGGTTGGCATTACGGCAACTGCGGCAACAACTGCGGCACGTTGGACCCTGGAAGTGACGGGAAGCAACGTGTTGATTAAGGATGCCGTAACGGGCGAGTATCTCAACATGTACTTCAAGGCACCCTATGCCACATTGCATACTGGCACGGGTGACGCTTCGCAATGGAAGGTACTGCGCGAGTCGGACAAGACGGCGATTACCACTCCCGAGGAGAACGTGGACTACCTCCTGCAAACGCAGATGAACGTTAGTCTCAACCAATATGCTTACGTGTCAGACGATAAGGGCATTCAGACAAAAGCAGATGCCGATGCGGGTAGCATTTTCCGCTTTAAGGCGGCTCCCGAAGGCGGTTTTTACCTCTACCATGTAGAAACGAACTCCTACATTCAGCAAGGTGCTCACCACGTAAACCTCACTGTGGGCGCGCTTTCGGCAGAAACTCCAGAAGAGGAAGGTACGAAGGCGGGCATTTATACAATTGAGTGGAAAACGGGCACAGGCAGTTACATCACTGAGGAAGCTGATGGTAGCTTAGTTATTTCTAATTACGACGAAACGAAGCGCATGTTCTGGGAATTTGTGCCTACCGAAAAGAACAACTGTTTCTACCTTCGCAATACGGCAACAGGTCGCTACATTCAAAGTTGTAACCTTGAACCCAGTTCTGCGAGTCGCGTCAATACGGGTAAGAATCCTGTGGAATATTACGTTGCGAAGAACACTACGGCTGGCGCTGCCACTTATGGTCAATACTGGTTTAGTTCTACGGATTGTGCCAACTACGACAAGACTGCATCTTCGCCCCGCGCGTTGAATAAGGACGGCGCTTCCAGTTTTATCATCACCTGGACGGCAGCCAATGGCAACGTAGGTTCTTTCTGGACGCTTCATGAAACGGAAGACCGCTACGATTTGCGCCCCTTCATGGTGGGTGAGTCTTACCGTTACCTCCTTCAGAATGACGAACTCAAGGCGCTCCAACTTGCTGACGACAACACGTTGAGTTGGGCGAAGCGCACGGAAGACGCCTCACAATCATGGTATTTCAAGGGCGAAAGCAACCGTGCGGGTGGCTATCAAATCATCAATGCCAAGACGGGCAAGGCGCTTAATGACGGCACAGCGTATGTTGTTGTTCAGGATCTCACTGCTGAAAGCGCCGTTTACCAGTTCCACCCCTTTGCCACTAAGGATGATGCCACAACAGTTCTCACCATCGACGGCAAGTCTTCCTTTACCTTCCGCGCCGTTCGCAGTGCGTTCTCACGCAGTGCGCAAATCTATCAAATGCCTTGTGGTGCACTCACTGACTTGTATATCAGCGAACTCTCTTTAACGGGTGAAGCTGCTTACAAACCACTCTCCTTCCCCATCACGTCTGCTTCAGGCAAGGAAAGTGCAGTCC
>CALFGU010000054.1 GCA_937877685.1 uncultured Prevotella sp. | reverse complement strand
AGTGACGCCAAGGCTACCAGCGCCGGATGGTTCTGGCACAACGGCGAATCAATGAAGAGCGCAGAACGCCTCTTCCAAATGTACCTCGAAACGGTAGGTCGCAACGCAACGCTCATTCTTAACTGCCCTCCCAACCAGTCAGGTGTACTTCCCTCAAACACAGTAAACGAATTGAAGAAGTTGGGTAAGATGCTCCACGAGCGCCTTGCTGTTCCCGTTTACGGACGTGACGAAGCGACTGCAGCTACTGACTTCGCTAAGTCTGCAACGATTGAAGTGAGCGAAACACGTAATGGCGGTAAGTACGAAGCAACGAACCTCACCGACGGCGATAAGGAAACTTACTGGGCAACTAATGATGGCAACCTCGAGGCTACGATTACCCTCACTTGGGATACTCCTCAGACGCTCCGCTACCTTGTTATGCAGGAACCCATCAAATTAGGTCAGCGCATTAAGGACTTCAAGATTGAATATACAGAAGATGGCGCTACATGGACAGAACTCTGCCCCTCAATGGAAACTACAACCGTAGGTTACAAGCGCATCATTCCCCTCAACGGCAAGACTGCCGAAAGTTTCGGCAATGGTTACAACGCAAAGCAGTTGCGCATCACCATCCTCGACAGCCGCGCGTGCCCCTTGCTTTCTAACTTGAGTGTATATTAAATGAGTTGACGAGTTGACAAGTTGACGAGTTGACAAGAAGATTACAGAGATTAACACGATTTGCCAAACATTTGGCAATTGTATCGATCTCGTCTACTTGTACCTATAAACTCGTCCACTATAAATACAAGTTTTCCTATGAAAAAAAATATCATCCTTTCTGCCGCGTTGCTGTGTTTCGGATTCACCGCACAGGCACAGACCACAATATCCTTTGATAGCGAGGACTACAAGGCTATCAGCGTTTACGACGCTTGGGAGGGCAGTCCCTTCCGCGCAGAGACGCCCGTTATTGACTTTGAAGCGGGCGTAGTTGACAACCCCGACACTGCAGTTGACCCCATCCTTGGCGCTGCCCCCAACGGCACGGAAAAGGTGGTAAAGTTGCGCCGCAGCCGTTACGGCAGTAACACTTTCGGCGTGCGCATCGACCTCAAAGAACCTATCCGCATGACCAAGCAGTTGCAGTACATCCACATTATGACGTACCTCAAGGACAAACCCGCC
>CALFGU010000053.1 GCA_937877685.1 uncultured Prevotella sp. | reverse complement strand
AAAGAGTTTTGTAGGAATCGTCTTTGACAGAGGGTCGTAGCGTTTTTGCTTATAACCGCTTACAAGGTCATAAGCATCTTCCTTAATCATGCGATAGAGTTCAGGTATCTCATCTGGCGAGTCTTGAAGGTCGGCATCCATCGGAATAACCACATCGCCTTGCGCCATGTCAAAACCGCAAAACAAGGCAGGTGATTTGCCGTAATTACGACGAAATTTGATACCACGAACATGTTCAGCGTCTGTAGCCGAAAGCCCTTCAATAACCTCCCAACTATTGTCGGTAGAACCATCACTTACGAAAATAACCTCATACGAGAACTTATTTTCATTCATCACACGAGTAATCCAGGCATAGAGTTCGGGCAAACTTTCATCCTCATTATAAAGGGGAACTACTACAGAAATATCAAGATGTTCATTCATAATATCTATCTAATTAAAAGAGAATTACGTTATATTAAATTTATCTTTACTTCAAACGCTTTAGGACAAATGCAATAAGGAGCGACAAAATGGGTGAAACCATTAAATTGCCATAGAAAACCATCATAGCATAAGTTGCTGGTGGCACACATCTCAATCCATTAATCACCTCTTCAATCGTCATACCCTGCAGTGCTACAACCAAATCCTGCTGCACGTCTTTTTGCGCCATCAACTCTTTCACCTCTGGGCGACTAAAGTATGCCACATACGAATCGAACAAATACCCGCCATCAAAATACGTCAAGTAAACATACACTCCTATAGCCACCCATGTTGAGGCATAAACCGTAGTAAGGAGGGTGTGTAAAAATCCTTGAGTGATGGTAAACACGCCCGTTGGTGCAACAGCCGTGCGGAACTTCTTTGTCAACAAATACAATAGTATCGGCGCAAAGAGCATCATAAAAAGGCTTACTATTGAGAGCACGGAATAAGTAAAACTCCCAAGCGCCAAGTATCAAACCATTTTGCATGGCAAAGGCATTTATTTGCGCAAACGGTTTCTGCGTTACTTCCATATAGAATCTAAATATTGAGGTATATCTCTGCAAAGTTAAGTTTTTTTTATTAACTACTGAAAATATCCACACAAAACTCTCTCTAAACAAGTTAATAACTAACTTTGCAGAAGTGTAGTTTTCTTGACAGAAGAGCAGAAGTTCAGATATTGTAAGATGTCATATAAAAATCTGTACTTTTCTCTTACGTCTAAAAATAACATTCTTACCCTATTACACTCTATGCACATTCTAAAAATCTCCTCACTCTCCCACCCCGACCTTGCCCTTTTCACCTCGCTCACAGAGTCACAACTCCGTAATCGATTAGAACCAGAAAAGGGCGTATTCATCGCAGAAAGTCCGAAAGTCATCCGTGTAGCATTAGATGCGGGTTGCACAC
>CALFGU010000052.1 GCA_937877685.1 uncultured Prevotella sp. | reverse complement strand
ATAATCCACTCAGGTTCACCACAAACCTCAAACACACTATGGGTGAGTCTACGCCTAAGCGCAAACCTCACCGTGTGTTTGGTTGTTATTATAGCTCGCTTTCTTTTTTCGAGGTGGTGATTCGAGTGGAAAATGAGCAATAAAATTATTTATGTGCCACAATTGTTGAAGCACGACACAAAGTTAGTAAAACTTTTGCGTACAACAAGCAACTATGCAGCAAAAAATGATTCAACCGATAGTTTTTATTCTCCACCGCTATGGTTCACCAAGAAAATCCTCGATGATTTGCATCTGACGTGGAGAGAGGCGGCGTTGGTGGGGTTTGTACCCCGTGTCCGTAAGGGCTTGCAGAAGTCCGCGGGTTTCCGCTATCTCTTTCCTGAAGGCTCGTATGGCGGTCTTGTACGCGCGTCCGGGATAGTAACGCATGGCAAGGTTGCCAAACTGGTTGCGGATTCGGCTCTTGGGTCTTTTTCTTACCTTTATTTCTTTATTATTGTTACGCATATCTTTTGTTTGTTGTGTGTTCACTTTTTAGAATCTAATAATACCAGTAGCATTAGAGGTGTTATGGATGTCTTGTAGGATATAGGTATTAGCCATGACTCTGTAACAATTGTCCTTTGTGATAAAATGGAACTTTTTCTCAATAAGGTCATCTGCATGTTTGGAGGTTATGCCTATTCCTGCGATATTTTGCTGTATTTGGTGCTTTTCCTTCAGCACCCAACCTTTAGAAATGGCATAATTTACCACGTCCATCGCCTTTTGCATGCTGACTCCAAGTTTTTTTGCTATGGTTTTGTAGGCAAGTCCGTATTCGGTATAGGTTTGGTTGTAGCCGTATAACTTACATTTTTTCCTTGCCGCTTTAACATTTTCCAATTTTTCGTATTTGGAAGGATTGTATGCAAGATTAATCGTCTGTTTGGCAAAGTCCTTGTTCTTTTGAATCTCCATAAAGCGCATGGCGTGGAGTGCCATTTCTATTTCCTTCACCTCCATATCCTCGCAAGGAATCTCCACGTTGAGCTTGTTGTTGTGGCTTGATACCGACAAGAAGGTGAGATGGTTGTTTCGCTCTTCCACCAGGTGCATGTTTTTCAGCGTTTTGATGCGCTCCTTGATGGTGTTCACGTGTAACCCCGTACACAGGTGCAGTTTGTTGTAGGAATAATCCTTGACGGTTGAGGATGTGTACCTGTTTTTACAGAACAACAACAAAGCCATTGCCTTTACTTCTCCGTTTTTGTTATTCAAACTGTTCAATAAACTTGTTTTTAGTCTCATGTTAATTTTGCATTAAATTTTCTGCAATATTACCTCAAATAAGTCAAGAGGGAATAATTACCATCAGCCATTTTGTTTCACTATGAAACAAATTCATTATCCACACTCGTTCCACAATGGGGAGAAGTATTGCCGGGGCGTTGAAGGAACTTTCTCAGAGAGCCGATTTCCTTGTGTATGTGTGAGTGAAAATAGACAGATACAAAACCTTGTGTTCTTCAATGCGTTAAACCCATAATTCGCATTATTTCGCAACCATCTTTTGGGATGTTGTATCTTTGTGTTGATAAAAAGAGTAGGGGTTTGCGAGACAACTTTCGCGCACGTGAGCGACAACTGTCAAGCAGAATCCAAACCGTGAGAGAGAAGTATAAATTTTTAAAAGAAAGGAAAAAGAATGGGTATTAGAATCAAGGCGGTGCAGAGAAAGCAGACCGTGGGTAAGTACAAGGACACTTACCGTTATCAGATGGCTGTTGAAAACTACAACAGTCTGTCATCTTCCAAGGTGATTGAGGAGGCTTCCGCACGAAGCGGAATCAACAAAAGCATGTTGCGTGCATCTTGGGGTGTGATTGCCGATGTGGTGAAAGCGTGGTCAACCGAAGGCCATATTGTCAGTTTGCCCGGTTTGGGTACGATGCGGTATGGTGTGAACGCCACCACTGTTCAGGACGTTGAGGACGTCGGTAAGGAGTTGATAACCTGTCGCAAGGTCATTTTCACTCCGAGCAGCGAAATCAAGCAGGAACTGGAGGAGACGAACATCAGCATCACTTGTTATGACAAAGACGGAAACGTGGTGAAGCGCGTTACAAGCGATGATGGGGGCAAGGTGGAAGACCCCGAGGATGAAAGCGAAGAACCCGTAACACCTCCCACAAATCCTGATACTGGTGGTGAGGATGATGACGAAGGGGGATTGGCGGGGTAGAAAGACCCCCTCTGCCCCTTTTGGGGCATCTCCCCCTCTATGGGGAGGATGTATAGCAATGAGCAATGAGCAATGAGTGCCAATTGAACATTTGGCAAATAAAAAGAGGATGTGCCGTTTTGACACACCCTCTTTTTTTGTGGGTTATA
>CALFGU010000051.1 GCA_937877685.1 uncultured Prevotella sp. | reverse complement strand
GTCGCCACCGATGTGGATAATCTCTGATGGGAATAGCTCTACAACCTCGTCGAGAACATTCTGCAAGAACTCGTATGTACTCTCCTTGCCGGCGCACAACACCTCAGGTGTCACGCCCCATGTTGTCCACACGTCAACAATCTGCTCGTGGCAGCCAAGCCATGGGTAGGCGTGGAGTGCTGCCTGCGAGTGACCAGGCATCTCAATCTCGGGGATAATCGTCACGAAGCGCTGCTGGGCATATGCCACGATGTCGCGCACCTCCTCCTGAGTGTAGTAGCCACCATGAGGAGTGCCGTCCCAGTGCTCAGGATTAAGGCCATGTCCTATGAGCGTCTCCTTACGCATCGAGCCCTTTGTGGTGAGCTCGGGGTAGCGCTTGATCTCTATGCGCCAGCCCTGGTCGTCGGTAAGGTGCCAGTGGAAGCGGTTGATGTTGTGAAGCGCAAGCATGTCAATGAAGCGCTTTACGGAATCTACGGGGAAGAAGTGGCGTGACACGTCAAAGTGTGCGCCACGGTAAGAGAAGCGGGGGTAATCATAGATGTTTGCCGCGGGAAGTTCTACTGCTTCTGCAACACCCTTGGGCAACGATTTGCGAAGCGTTTGGATGCCATAGAAAACGCCTGCTTCTGAAGCGCCAGTAATGGTCACCAGTCCTTCTTCAACGGTCATCAAATAGGCTTCCTTATTCTCATTATCCACTCCGAGCGCCAAGCGAATGGCGGGCGAAACGGTTTCGTCTGTCGTAATAGTCAACTCCATGCCAGTTGCTTCCTTCACGTATTCAGAAAGGAATTGCGCATTGCGTTGCAACTGTGCATTTCCTTCAGGAACAATGATTTGCACCGACTTATCAAGCACAAAATTCTTACCCTCAGTCAGGTCAATTTCTTGAGGAAGGGGAATCACTTGGTAATTCGCCTGTTCGCGTTGTGAACATGACATCAACGCACCGCAACAAAGGGCGGCCAAAATGTATTTCAGTTTCATAATTTGAAATAAAAGTTTCACGAAATCTTGTAATGATAACTTGAATCTTAGATAGGTTTCTAAGGCTTTCTGAATTGCGCAAAACTAAGTTACTCTTAATTCAAATTATTTGAGACTTAATTTAAACTATGAGTAACTTAGTTTTCACTATTTCAGATATGTTTTTTCACCACCTTATTTTTCTTGAAATGCAGTTAGATTCAGGGATATGTAAGAGGGTGTATGACCGTTCTGTATTTTACAACAAACTCCATGCGACCGTAAGACCAGCCATCACGATGCTTACCATGCTCATCAACTTAATCAAGATGTTGAGCGAAGGACCAGATGTATCCTTGAAGGGGTCACCTACGGTGTCGCCTACGATAGTTGCCTTGTGGGCATCGCTACCCTTACCACCGAAGTTGCCTTCTTCGATATACTTCTTGGCATTGTCCCACGCACCACCGGCATTTGCCATGAACACGGCGAGTAC
>CALFGU010000050.1 GCA_937877685.1 uncultured Prevotella sp. | reverse complement strand
ATCAATCAATAGAGTTTTCTCCCCTGAAACAAGCGTTTGTTATATAGAAGCAATATAAAACAAAAAAAGGTGTCGCGTCAAGTAGGGCGCGGCACCTTAATTTTATGAGTTTAAGAAGAAGGGGAGGAAATGTTAGTTCATTTCATTCTCTTCCTTCATGTCAATTTCTTGTTTATCCTTGTCGTAGAACTTATATTCGAGGAAGGAGAGTTGTTGGTTGGGAATGAGTTGCACTCCGAAACCGTATTTCAACTTCCAAAGCAATTTACGAGAAAGGAATCCTTTGTTGATGTATGCTTCTACAAATGGATGAATGTGGAGGTAGAACTTCTTTATTTTTAAGCGGTTGACCATCATGTCGATTTTGTTTTCAATCATATCGACAAAGAGGAGACTTGCTTTGATTTTACCTGTTCCACCACACGTAGGACACTCTTCTTCGACATTGATATTCATGGCGGGGCGTACGCGTTGTCGGGTGATTTGCATAAGTCCGAACTTTGAGAGCGGCAGGATGTTATGCTTCGCCCTGTCGTGTTGCATGTTTTCGCACATGCGCTCGTAGAGTTTTTGGCGATTTTCTGCCAATGCCATGTCAATGAAGTCCACCACGATGATACCGCCCATATCGCGCAAACGTAATTGGCGTGCCAATTCGTCGGCGGCTCCAAGGTTGACATCTAAGGCGTTCGCTTCTTGTCCGTCGGGGGACTTTGAGCGGTTTCCGCTATTGATGTCTACAACATGTAGGGCTTCGGTTTGCTCAATAATCATATAGGCGCCGTGCTTGTAGGTGACGGTTCTGCCCAGAGATGATTTGATTTGTTTGGTGACTGAATAATTGTCAAAGATGGGTACCTGACCAGTGTACTTCTTCACGATGCCGGCACTTTCGGGAGAAATGAGCGTCACGTAATCTTTAACCTCGTTATAGACGTGCTCATCGTTGATGATGATGTTTTCGTAGGAGGGGTTAAAGAGGTCGCGAATCATTCCGACGGTGCGACTTGTTTCTTCAAATACGCATGCGGGGCATTGCTGTGCTTGACGTGCGCGCGCCACGGTATCTTCCCAGCGCTTCAGCAACACTTTTAATTCTTGTTCGAGTTCGTCAACGCGTTTACCTTCAGCAACGGTGCGGATGATGACACTAAAATTCTTCGGTTTGATGGAGTGCATCAATTGTTTGAGGCGTGCGCGTTCACTATCGTTCTTGATTTTTGTAGAGACATTGATTTTGTCGGCAAAGGGAATGAGCACCAAGTAGCGTCCAGCAAAAGAGATTTCGCACGTGAGGCGAGGTCCTTTTGTGTTAATGGGTTCTTTGACCACTTGCACCAAGATTTCTTGTCCCTGCTTGAGATGGTCTTGGATTTGACCTTCCTTTTCAAGAAGAGGACCAGCTTGGATGCGTGAGATTTGAGGGTTGTGCTTCCCAGCGCGCAGGATGTCTGTAAATTTTTCAAGCGCTCGGTAGTGTGTTCCAAGGTCGAGGTAATGGAGAAAGGCGTCTTTCTCGTGTCCCACATTCACGAAGCATGCATTGAGTCCTGGCATGATTTTTCGAACCTTCGCCAGGTAGATGTTTCCAACGGCAAAATTCTCTTCGCGACCCTCTTGTTGGAATTCCACGAGTTTTTGGTCTTCAAGAAGGGCGATAGAAATTTCTTTCGGTTGGACATCCACAATAACTTCGCTTTTCATTGTGTGTCGTTAGGTTTATTGATTGGCGGCTTGAGAGGGGAGGAGAGGGATATATTTTATAGAGGCTATAGAAGTAATAGAGGTTATAGATACTATAGATGCTATATATAATCTATAGAAACTATAAATGTCACCGCGATTTTCCCCTTTGTGAAGTCCCAATCATTTAATACAAGTAAGAACAAACCTGAACACCCGTAGAGATTATCAAGTTTGTTCTTAAATCCTTAGACAAGCAAATGTTTACTTGCTCTTATGTCTGTTCTTGCGTAATCTTTTTTTACGCTTGTGAGTAGACATTTTGTGTCTTTTTTTCTTCTTTCCGTTAGGCATAGTAGTAGTAGTTAAAATGAGTGAATATATTCCTTATTACTTAATATCCTCCATGAAAGTCTTCGCGGGCTTGAATGCGGGGATGTTGTGCTCGGGGATGATGATAGTCGTATTCTTAGAGATGTTACGAGCTGTCTTCTGAGCGCGCTTCTTCAAAATGAAGCTACCGAAACCGCGGAGATAAACGTTTTCTCCTTCTGCGAGCGAGCCCTTTACGCTTGCCATGAAAGCTTCCACTGTAGTGAGGATTGTAGCTTTGTCGATACCAGTCTTCTGCTGGATATCGCTTACGATGTCTGCCTTAGTCATCTTTAGGTTCTTCTTTTATAGTTTGTTATAAGTCTAGATGCTTGTTTTGTTTAAGCGAGTGCAAAATTATACTTTTTACTTGATAAGAAGAAATCTTTTGCAGATTATTTTTTTAGTTTTCAACGAACTACGCTATTTGGACCTCAAAAAAGTGCTTTTTATTGCGCTACAGGTATCTTATTGATGCGGTTGATGTGGCGTCCGCCTTCAAATTCTGTGTTCAAGAATTCGTCCATAATGCCCTTTGCGGTGTCCGTATCAATGTAGCGACCGGGCATTACGAGTACGTTCGCATCGTTGTGGAGGCGTGTCATGTGGGCGATTTCGGGAATCCAAACAAGAGCCGCACGAACGTGAGCGTGCTTGTTGAGCGTCATAGAGATACCTTCACCGCTACCGCAGATGGCAATACCCTTGCTTACTTCACCGTCCTTCATGCCATTGGCAAGGGCGTGAGCAAAGTCGGGATAGTCGCATGATGCTTCGCTATCCGTGCCGTAATCCTTGTAAGCAATGCCCTTAGCGTCAAGATATTGCTTTACGTATTGCTTGAGTTCGAAACCCGCATGGTCACTTGCAAGTCCAATAATAGTAGTCATATTCTCTTAAGGTTTTGAGGTTCGGAAGTTCTGAGGTTCAGAAGTTTTGAATTTCTGATGTTCAGAAGTCCGAGGATTATTCTGCCAAGAATTTCTTAATTTCTTCGCGCATGTTAGCGGGTGTGAAACCTAACTTTTCGTCGAGCACCTTGAAGGGAGCTGAGAAACCGAAGCTTTCAAGACCGTAAACCTTACCCTGTGCACCCACAAGACCTTGGAATGTCACGGGGAGACCAGCGGTGAGGGCGAAAATCTTCTTGTCTGAGGGGAGAATCTGTTCTTGATATTCCTTGCTCTGACGGCGGAAGAGACCTTCACTGGGGCAACTTACTACGCGAGCGGTGATGCCGTCTTCCTTCAAGAGGTAAGATGCTTCTGCCAATGTAGAAACTTCAGAACCGCTACCTACGAGGATTACGTCGGGATTTTCAGCTTCAACTACGTTGTAAGCACCGAAACGCACTTGAGAGTAATCGGTAGTTGCGGGAAGGTCATTGACATTCTGACGGCTGAAAATGAGCGCAGTAGGAGTGCTCATGTTTTCCATCGCAATGCGCCAGCATTCAGTTGTAGCGTGACCATCGCAAGGACGGAATACGCGTACTGAATCCAAACCGCTATGATTGCGGAGCTTTTCCATGAGGCGGATTTGTGCTTCCTGTTCAACGGGTTCGTGAGTAGGACCGTCTTCACCTACGCGGAAGGCGTCGTGGCTCCATACGAACATCATCTGAATCTCCATGAGGGCTGCCATACGGATAGCTGGCTTCATGTAGTCAGAGAACACGAAGAAGGTACCGCAGGCAGGGATGATACCGCCGTGGAGTGCCATACCGATGCAGACGCACGCCATGGTAAGTTCGCTTACACCTGATTGGAGGAAACGACCTGTGAAGTCAT
>CALFGU010000049.1 GCA_937877685.1 uncultured Prevotella sp. | reverse complement strand
CGACGCTCTTCCGATCTTGAAGAACTCTTTACGGGCAACATCTCTTCGGGAGCACTCAACGACTTGGAGACGGTAACAAAGCGCGCTTACGGCATGGTGGCCTACTTGGGCATGAGCGACTCGCTCTCTAACCTCTGCTACTACAACAATCAGGAGTATGGTTTCACCAAACCTTATTCTGATAGCACCGCCGAGAAGATTGACGCAGAAGTAAGCAAACTCATTCAAACCCAATATGAACGTGCGAAGCGCTTGCTCAGCGAAAATGCCGAGAAGCATGCGCAACTCGCCAACTTGCTCTGCGACAAGGAAGTCATATTCACTGAAGATGTAGAAAACATCTTTGGCAAGCGCCCCTGGAAGAGTCGTGCAGACGAGATTCTTGAAGAGGAGCAAAAGCCTGAAGCAGAACTTCCCCTCACCGACCGCACCGAAGAACTTGAAGCGGTAAAGCAAATGATTGAGGAAGAGCGCAAGCAAGCTGTAGCTGAGGAAGCGCAAAACGCTGAGTAGATTTACATTTATAGGGATTATAGAAAACTATAGTGCCTATATTTCCTATAGTAAAAACCCCACCATAACATCGAATGAAAAACTTCATCATCCGCGCCATCACTGGCCTTACCTTTGCGGCGGTGCTCATCGGGAGCATTGTTTACCACCCCATGACGCTCATCTTGCTCTTCAGCATCGTGGCGGCCCTAACGATTTGGGAATTTGGCACCATTGTCAACCATCATGCTGGTGCGTCCATGAACCGCCTCATTAGCGCCGTAGCAGGGTTTTATCTTGTCTTTGCCGTAGGTGGGTATCAGCTCGGTATGATTACCTCCACTCGTGAGTTCATGCCCTACCTGCTCACTCTCCTTTATTTGCTTGTGAGCGAGCTCTACCGTCAGGAGGCGAATCCCCTCAAGAATTGGGCCTACGCCTTTGCCTCGCAGATGTATATTGCGCTCCCCTTCGCCTTGCTCTCGGTGATGGGAGTAAGTAATTCCTTTACCAGCATGAAGCAATACGACTTCATCTATCCCCTCTCCGTCTTCATCTTCCTTTGGATGAGCGATACGGGAGCCTATCTTGTGGGCAGTCTGTTGAGTCGTTACTTCCCCGCCAAGCTCTTTCCGCGCATTTCTCCCAAGAAGTCGTGGGTGGGTAGCATCGGAGGCGGATTGCTCTGCCTTGCGGCGGCATGGGGCATCTATACCTTCGCCCCTGGCTATATGGAACTTTGGCAATGGATGGGCTTAGGCCTCACCGTATGCGTCTTCGGCACGTGGGGCGACCTCGTTGAGAGCCTCTTGAAGCGCCAAGTGGGCATTAAGGATAGCGGTAACAGTCTCCCCGGTCACGGTGGCCTCCTTGACCGTTTCGACTCTTCCCTCCTCGCCATTCCAGCTGCTTTAGCATACCTAATGCTCGTATGCTAAAGGTGATAACGTACGACAAACCGAACGTAATAAATTTACATTCATAATTGAGTACGACTAACATAGAAGTAAGGGAATAGTATCAATTATAACGTTAGTACTTACGATACTATTTATTAAACATATAAACGGTAACAAGTCGATATCTACTTGTTACCGTTTATATGTTTATAAGTGGCAGTATTTCTCTAAAGTGTAGGTGTTAAAACTTGGATTTTATCTTCAATTTATATTATTATGGGATTTAACAACACTCACAATAAAACCGATAATAGCCACCAACAGAATTACTGGTTCGGCAAGCATGAAAACAGGCATTGTTCCTAAAGTCAATGACACTAGTGTTGAAGAAAGTAAGACAAGGGAAACACCTGATGTCAAGATTATAAGACCCAATTGGAGTTTCTGCTTTATCCGTGCAAATACATAAGCGAATAGACACAACACTGTTTCCGCCAATGGATATAGGAGTAGCACATTACGTGACATCGTACCGCTAGCATTTCCTTTAAGGTCAAAATGTGCTGGAAGTAGTTCTGGTAATGAATTCCATCGCACACTGATAAGCAAGATATTTATAACTATAATTATAATCGGAGGTAACCAATATCGAATCCTCATATTGTCAGTAGTTTTACATTTCATAGTAGGTAAAGGTTCTTTTGTTGGACAGAGGTTTCTGTCGCCTCGCCACGACTATAACTTCCTTGTAAACCAACAAACCAAACACGATTCGCAAAAGTTTCATTCAAATTCTGAAGGGAGTCATTCATCCAAACATTTATATCCATCATAACCCCGTTCATTTAAATATTCTCCAATTTCCACCCACAATCTCCGTGATAAATCATCTGCTTGGTCATGCCACCATCAATGCATATATTCTCGCCCGTAATGAAGCCTGCCTTGTCGCTACAAAGAAACAACACCATATTAGCAATATCGATAGGATTCCCAACCCTACCTGCAGGGTGTTGTGTAGCATCGGGACCTTCGTAAACGGTGTATGTCGTGTCTATCCAACCGGGGGAAATGGAGTTCACTCTTGCTCTACCAGCCAAGCTAACGGCCAATGCATGCGTGAGTGCAGCAATACCACCTTTGGATGCTGTATAACTCTCGGTTTGTGGTTGACTCATGCGATCGCGCGAAGAAGAGATATTAATTATGGATGCACCATCTGCTAAATAAGGCATAAAGAGTTTAACCAAATAGAATGGAGCCGTAACTCCAACACTCATAGCATACTGAAACTCTTCATAGGAGCATTCATCAATCCCTTTCATAAGTGGCAGAGCATTGTTAACAACGACATCCACTTTGTTATGCTTGCTCAGTACATCTGTGGCAAAAGCCTCCAGCACCTCTTTCTTAGAAATATCTCCAACGAAATGTTCGCCCTCCTGCTTATCGATTACATATACTATAGATCCATGAGAGCGAAACTCTTCGGCTATACATCGACCAATACCGTTGGCCCCACCTGTAACTATGACAACTTTATCTTTGAACGTATATTCTAACACCATATTGATTCCAGTTTACTAAAACATTTCTCTTAATAGATGCCTAATTGCTTCAACGGGATGATAGAAAATCATCCTTGGACCTGCCCACCTCATTACTCTTCTCATGTGTTCACGCATATCCGGTTTATAGCAATGAACAGGGCATTGTTTGCATGTAGGTTTCTTTTCGCCAAACTTACATCTTTCCAATCGCCGTTCTGCATACTTGAGTAACTCTGCACAATTGGAACAGATAGTATCATTCTTCTCAAAATGTTGACAATAAAGACGAATCATCAGACCAACAGTCTTCTTTTCTTTCTCAATTCGCCCCATTGTTGAATTTGTTTCTTTATCTAATTTATTATTATCTCTATCCATCAATTGGAACTTGTTACTATTAAATCAATTCTGTTTTTAAGAATGTAAAAATACAAAAATTATTAGTTATTTAACAAAAAATCTTTGAGACTTAGTTGAAATTAAGTCTCAAAGATTTTCTCCTTAATTAAATATAGTTTCTATAATAACTTGACGAAATGAAACTAACAGGCCAAACTATCTATTGTTAATGCCTTCAAATCGCTTAATGAACCATTAAAAATATTTAAATCAACATCGCCCTTGATGCCCTTAATATCCCCTAAGTCAGTGTGTTGCCAAAACAACCAATCGCCATCGTAATCTAATTGATCCTTATAATAATGTGCTATCCAGAAGGGGTAATCTCGTAATTTGGGGTTGCTTAAATTTTTCTTTTTAAAGTTATGACCTGAATATATAATAGGTTTTACCCCATAATAATTTTCTACATACACCAACCAATCTAACACTTCCTTTTGAAGAGATGCGATAGATAAGTTTCCAATTTCTTCAACATCAAGCACAGGAGGCAAGTCGCCTATTTTCAGTTTTACATGCTTGGTAAAATGTTGCGCTTGACTTAATCCCGTCACGCTTGGAGAGAAATAATGATAGGCACCTCTGAGAATCCCATTAAGGCGCGCTTGACGAAAATTGTCTTTAAAGTAGGGGTCGAAAATACTCACCCCTTCGGTTGCTTTGATAAAAACGAACTGAATGTCTTCGCCCCCAATCTGTTCGGTTTTAACATCATCCCATTTAATTTTTCCTTGGTATCGACTGATGTCTATACCGCGTACTGTATATTGTTCAGGATAATGAATTTCACTATGAAGTGCTCTAAAACGACCATAGGGAGAAAGAACATATCTCTTGAAAATATAACCATAAATCCCAATTGCAAGCGACACACCTATCGTAATCATTATCAAGACAAAAGAAAATTTCCTTTTGCCTTTTGCTTTGCTTATTTTATGTTGAGATTTAGGTGCTCCCATTATCAATAAATAGTCGGGTTCGTGAACCTCGGGCATAAAAAATAAAGACCGTATCCTTCGTAAGTCATAGCCCCGGGTTATAAAAATAGAGAATTGAGTATTGAAAATTAAATCAAAGAATAATCAACACCCAATTCTCTAATTAAAATTTCATGAGGCAATTATTACTTCGCCTGTTCGAGTTTCAAAGTCATTGTGCACTGGTCGCACACTTCAGAAGGACCGAAGTACTGGATAGGACCGGGATAAACGTAAGCAGTTTGCTTCGCCCACTGTTCACGATTAGCAGCGAAGTACTTGAAAGGAGCACCTTCCAATTCTACCAATGCCTTACGGATAACGGGCTTGTTAGCACCATTACGACGCTCAATGTTCATCATCATAGTGATGGGCACACCACCAGCAATCCATTCAGCAGCAGGAGCAGTTGTGTTCTTAATAACACTCATGTAACCTGTCTTGCCATTAGCGATCAAGCGACTTGCGTTGTAACCAAGGCTGTAGCAGTAGTCAGCATCATAGTTAGAGGGAGCAGCGCAACGACCTTCGTAACCGAAGAAGTGGTGTTGAGCGCTAAACTTACCTACGAACTTACCTTCTTCCTTCCAAGCAGCCAACTTAACTTCAACCATGCGGCTGAGCAACTTTTCAGTTTCGATAAGTGAAACCTGAACGTTACCGTGGGGGTCACGATCCAAGCAGAGCTGACGAGCTACGTCTGCGGGCAAAGATTCAAGGATTGCAAGGTTTTCAGGAGCGATGTTGCTCTTAACGAAAGCAATCTGTTCTTCTGCGCTAGCGAACTCACGTGATTCACCTGTTGCGGGATCAGTAAGAACTTCGTTAAGTTGCTGAATCAACTTCTTGATAGCGGGAATGAATTCGATCAAACCTTCGGGAATCAAAACTGTACCGTAGTTATTACCATCAGCAGCGCGGTTAGCAACAATCTCTGCGATGTAAGTTACTACGTCATCCAATGACATTTCCTTTTGTTCAACTTCTTCAGAAACAAGGCAGATGTTGGGCTGAGTTTCCAATGCGCATTCCAAAGCGATGTGAGAAGCGCTACGACCCATCAACTTGATGAAGTGCCAGTACTTACGAGCACTATTACAGTCACGCTGGATGTTACCGATAAGTTCAGAATATGTCTTACAAGCAGTGTCGAAACCAAATGAAGTTTCAATCTGTTCGTTCTTCAAGTCACCGTCGATAGTCTTAGGACAACCAATCACCTGCACACCATAGTTCTTAGCTGCATAGTATTCAGCCAAAACGCAAGCGTTAGTGTTAGAGTCGTCACCACCGATAATTACCAACGCCTTGATGTTAAGTTTGCGAAGGATTTGGATACCGCAGTTCTTTTGCAAGTAGTACTCAGCGAGTACGCATGCGTTGGTATTGCTATCATCACCACCGATGATTACGATAGCTTTGATACCCAATTCGTTGCAAACTTTGATACCATTGTCGAATTGCTCAGTCTCTTCCAATTTGGTACGACCTGAACCGATGATGTCAAAACCACCAGTGTTGCGATATTCATTGATGAGTTCGTCAGTAAATTCGAGATACTTGTGATCAACCAAACCACCAGGTCCCATCAAGAAACCATAAAGTTTGCTGTCCTTATTAAGAGACTTCACACCGTCATAAAGACCGCTAATCACGTTGTGACCACCAGGAGCTTGACCCCCTGAAAGAATAATACCTACGTTGATTGCTTCGTTGTTTTCGCTTTCTGCAGCAACGAATTCAACTACGGGCATACCATAAGTATTGGGGAAAAGAGCCTTAATTTCTTCCTGATTACCAACACTCTGTGTAGCTGCACCTTCTACAGCCTTTACTGCACCCTGAAGGGCCTTGGGCAACTTAGGTTGATAAGCTGCGCGCGCAATCTGCAATGCACTTTTTTCCATTTTACTTCTTGTATTATAAAAAGGTTATACGTTGTTATTACATTAAATATTGTGAACTAATGCTCTTGTTACCCAACACGCAACGAATAGCTTCGGCAATGAGCGCTGAGCAAGAAATCTGCTTCACCTTGGGGCAAGAACCGCGATAAGGAATAGTGTCGGTAAATACCATTTCTTCGAGATCACTATCCATTACACGCTGATCAGCAGGTCCAGACATGATACAGTGACTCGCAATTGCGCGAACGCTTGTTGCTCCATTTTCAATCATGATATTTGCAGCCTTTGTGATTGTTCCTGCTGTATCTACCATGTCATCAATAAGCACTACGTCCATTCCTTGAACGTCGCCAATGATTTGCATAGATTCAACTTCATTTGCCTTCTTACGCGTCTTGTTACAAAGAACGAGGGGGCAATTAAAGTACTTAGCATAAGCTGCAGCACGCTTTGAACCACCTACATCAGGAGTTGCAATACAAAGGTTGGGGAGATTCAAACTTTGAAGATAGGGAGCAATGATTGAAGAACCGTAAAGGTGGTCAACAGGTACGTCAAAGAATCCCTGTTCTTGGTCAGCATGAAGATCTAAAGTTATAAGACGATCAATGCCTGCAACACTAAGAATATCAGCCACCAACTTAGCACCAATACTTACACGAGGTTTGCTCTTACGGTCCTGACGCGCCCAACCGAAATAAGGAATAACGGCGCAAATAGTCTTTGCTGAAGCACGCTTTGCGGCATCAATCATGAGCAACAACTCCATAAGGTTATCGCTATTGGGGAATGTTGATTGCACGAGGAATACGTCGCGACCGCGAATAGATTCTTCGTAGCATACTTCAAATTCACCATCAGCGAAATAGGTAATATCAAGATTACCAAGAGGGCAACCAAGTTCCTTACAAATCTTCTCTGCAAGATAACGTGACTTAGTGCCAGAGAACACCAAAAAGTTATTCATAATTTGATATTTAGTATTGAAGTTTATATCTTTATTTCTTAGTAAATTGAGGAGAGCGTTTGTAGGTTTAAATACAACTCACTCTGCTATTAGTTAACCAAACGTCGTAATTTTCTGAAGTGGTTAATCAAGTCCTTAAAGTCCTGCGTGTTGTGAAGGTCAAACCTGCTCCATATTGCATCTTGAAGAATTACTCCCCCAAAACCGCAATCTACGATTTGAGCAATGCTCTCATAATCCAGATTTCCTAACGCATAAACTTTTTTGTCGATTCCTTTTCTTATTGAAGAATCTTTAATAATCTGCGTCAACATGTCATTCTGAGAAACATCCAACAGGACATAATCCTTTTCCTTTTTTGTTGCTGACAATTCGTCTAATGAATGACAAGTACAACTCACCGAACCTTTATAACGACTAGGAATCTCTTGACCTGGTTCACTCAAATGAATACCTTTTAACTCAAACTCATTTTGAAGGTAGAAATAATCATGCGTAACCATCAATTTGCGATACTCCTTGGGGAGTAAAGACAAGAGACGTTCGTAGAAGACAGGTTCCGAATTCGGCTTATTTAGGTGAACCAATTCCAACCCTTCATCGAAAAGAGCGGTCAAGATTTGATGCTCTTCAACGAAGAATTGAGGAGTGGACATTAATACCAATTTCATATCACAATGCTAATTTGTTCTGCAAAGATAATATATATTTAGTTTGCTTGTTTATAATATTAAAAAAAATTAAAGGGGCACATGATTATTTATCTGTTAATTTAACAAACAGACATCTCGTCTTACCCGTTTTTTTTACACTCCAGTTGCTAAAATATATTAAAACGGCTTACTTTTTAAAGCGTTTTATGACTGAGGTTATTATTAATATTGTAAATTTGCTCGTTAAATAGGAGAAACACTCCGCATTTCACTCGTTAATTAGTTTCATAAACAACACTATACAACATGTCACAACAAATAGACATACGCGAATTGAACGCGTTAATCGAAAGTCAAACTGGCTTTATCACAGACTTGATGACAGGAATGAATAAAACCATTGTTGGTCAAAAGCATCTGATTAACTCTCTGTTAATTGGTCTTTTAAGTGATGGACACATTCTTTTAGAAGGTGTTCCTGGATTGGCGAAGACACTTGCCATCAAAACACTTGCCAACTTGATTGACGCTAAGTTCAACCGAATCCAATTTACCCCTGACCTTTTGCCTTCTGACGTAATTGGTACTCAAGTTTATAGTCCAAAGAGCGAGTCGTTTTCCGTCAAGCAGGGTCCTGTGTTTGCCAATTTCATTTTGGCGGACGAAATTAACCGCGCCCCTGCCAAGGTTCAGAGTGCCTTGCTTGAAGCAATGCAAGAACATCAAGTGACCATCGGCGAAAAGACCTACGCTCTGCCCTCTCCTTTCCTCGTAATGGCCACTCAAAACCCCATTGAGCAAGAAGGCACATACGCGCTTCCTGAAGCACAAGTTGACCGCTTCATGATGAAAGTGTTAATTGACTTCCCCACTATTGAAGAGGAAAAGAAAATCATCCGTGCGCATCTTAACGATAGTTTCACCAAGGCGCTCCCCGTAGTTGACATTAAAAAGATTATTGAAGCTCGCGAATTGGTAAAACAAATTTATTTGGACGAACGCATAGAGCAATACATTGCAGACATTGTTTTTGCAACGCGTTTCCCCGAGCAATATAAGTTGAACACACTTAAGAATTATATATCGTTCGGAGGTTCGCCTCGTGCGTCAATCAATCTCGCACTTGCCGCACGCACTTGCGCCTTCATCAAGCGCCGTGGTTATGTTGTCCCTGAAGATGTAAGAGAAGTGGCACACGATGTGCTCCGTCACCGCATTGGTTTGACCTATGAGGCAGAGGCGGAAAACATTACTGCTGACAACATCATTGATGAGATTTTGAATAAGATTGAAGTGCCCTAAAGCCCACTTCTCCTGAATGTTTTGCAAGAAAGGGGAGAGTAAGAAAATGAGCATCAACATATTCAGGAAACACGCATTTAATCAACCTCAAAATTAAGTCTCAAACATTTCAAATTATTTGAGACTTAATTTAAAATGTTTGAGACTTAGTTTTTCCTAAGTTAGATATAAGAATTCGAACAATTCTTTTGGCATAACTTAAAAGTTGATTACAAGAGCGAATTGCTTCTTCTCGGTGCTTCAAACTTAACCTCCACCCCACTCTAAGGCACAACATACAAGCAAACTTTAACCACCCATCAAAAGTTCAATTGAAAACATTTTTCATAAGTGGAAGTTTCAGAACTCATTAAGCGCGTTCGACGCATTGAAATAAAAACTCGCAATCTCACGAACAATGTCTTTGCGGGTGAGTATCACTCTGCCTTCAAGGGCAGAGGTATGTCATTTGCAGAGGTGCGCGAATATCAAATTGGTGATGATGTGCGCGACATTGACTGGAACGTAACGGCACGCACAAACCGTCCGCACATCAAGGTTTACGAAGAAGAGCGCGAATTAACGGTAATGATGCTCGTTGACGTCTCTGGAAGTTCAAAGTTTGGCACGGAAGTGCGCACAGGGCGTGAGTTATTAACCGAAATTTCTGCCACCATAGCATTTTCGGCCCTACAAAATAATGACAAAGTGGGGATGATTCTTTTCTCGGATAAGATTGAAAAATACATTCCACCCAAAAAGGGACGCAAACACATTTTATATATTATCAGAGAACTCCTTGACTTTACACCCGACCACCAACAAACGAATATCAGTGTGGGTCTTGAATTCTTAATGCAGGTTCAGCGCAGACATTGTATTGGATTCGTACTCTCGGATTTCATAGATTCACCTAACTTTGAAACCCAACTTTCAATCGCTACCCATAAGCATGACGTGGTTGCGGTAAAGGTTTATGACCAACGAATGAAGGAATTGCCCAATATTGGATTAATGAATTTGCAAGATTCAGAAACGGGGCAGACAGTAATAATTGACACTTCATCCAAGAAAGTAAGAGAGATGCATAAAAAATGGTGGGATTCAGAGGCGGAAAAACACGACCGTCTGTTCAAGAAAACGAAGGTTGACTATGTCTCAATCAGCACATCTGAAGATTACGTCAAGCCACTTCAAACCCTATTTAAGAACAGACACAGATAATCCTCAACCACTCATCTCACAAATAGGTTATTTCACAAAAATATGAATAGATTTCTCATCTATACCTTATTGCTTTTCAACGCCATATCTGCTTTTTCACAAGTTATAGTTGAACAAGAGATATCACAACAAGACATACTTATTGGCGAGCAAGTCACGCTTAAGACTACGGTGCTTGTTGACGCTGACCAAAGTGTGACATATCCTTCTTATGAAGAAAACTATTACACGAATGGGGTGGAAATTATTTCTGAGGGAAAGATAGACACCACAATGTTGAATTCCGATAAAAGAATGCAACTGGAGCGCACGTATATCCTCACTTCTTTTGATTCGGCATTCTACTCACTCCCACCCTTTTGCGTACTTGTTGGTGACGACACTATAAGTGCAGAAAACACAATTGGTTTAAAAGTCACCTCAGTACCAGTTGACACAACGAATGCTAATAATTTTGCAGGTCCTTACACCGTAGTAAGTATTCCATTTCAATGGAGTTATGAACTTTGGTTGCTCATCGTTTTAAACATTCTTTTAGTAGCACTTATTGTGTATCTCTACAAGAATGTGAAGAAAAACAAACCCGTGACCAAACGCATCGTTATCACTCCCCCTACACCCGCTCACCAACTAGCACTCGCTGATTTCGACAAGATAAAAGCAGAAAAACCTGAAACTGAGGACGAACTGAAGGTGTATTACGACAAAATCACTGACGTACTTCGTAAATACATTGAGGACCGCTTTGCGTTCAATGCCAAGGAATTAACCACGGAAGAGATTATCAACAAGTTGACACAAACAAATGATGAAACGGCACTCCGTGAGTTAAAGGAAATTCTGACAACCGCCGACTTGGTTAAGTTTGCAAAATATCAAACGAGTATTACCGAAGCTAACAGAAGCGTTGCGCTTGCCTTGGATTATGTCAACACGACACGCCTTTCAGATGCAGAACTTCCACGCCCCGAAGTTAAAATTGTGACCGTCGGAGAGGTTAAACAACGCAACATCAAAATCGCCAAACTCATCTTCATCGGTTTGCTTTCCATCACTGCTCTCTGCCTCTTGGGATACATCCTGACGGAAGTCATTGACTATTTTTTATAATCCTAAAGCAAAGGCATGACGGATTGCCTCAATTCCTTATATATAACTGAGATATGACATTTGCTAATCCAGCATATTTTTACCTTTTATTACTGATACTTCCGCTTATAGCATGGTATGTTTTTAAGCAGAAGCATCAACCCACTTTGAATGTCGCCACCACCAGTTTTTATGTCAAAACAAAGGTGCGCACCATCCGAACGATGCTTGTGCATGCCCCTTTTGTTTTAAGAATCATCACGCTGGTGTTAGTCATTTTCATTCTTGCTCGCCCACAAACCAACGAATCGTTGACGGAAAGTGAGCGGGAAGGTATTGACATCATGTTGGCCATAGATATTTCTCCGAGTATGCTTGCTCAAGACCTCGAACCCAATCGCATCGAGGCGGCAAAACTTGTTGCTACGGAGTTTATCGCCAATCGCCCTAACGACAATATTGGTTTGACGTTGTTTAGCGGAGAAGCATTTACGTATAGTCCTTTAACGACTAACCACTCCATGCTCCTTTCTATGTTTCCCAACGTGAGTTGTGAACTTCCCAGTTATGGCATTATTAGTGATGGAACTGCTATTGGCATGGGGTTGGCAAGTGCTTTGACACATTTAGAAAGTGGTAAATCAAAGAGTCGCATCGTTATCCTTATTACAGACGGCGAAAACAACACGGGTGACATTTCTCCGCTCATGGCTGCTGAAATTGCGAAAAAACAAGGAGTGCGTGTTTATACCATTGCCCTTGGTAAGAAAGGCATTTATAAGCAAGCCATCGCCCAACTTTCAAATGGTGAAATCTATAGCGGAGAGGTTGAAAATAAAATGGAAACAGAATCACTTCAAAGAATTGCAGCCGTCACTGGAGGTATCTATTACGAAGCTGGTTCTACCTCTAAATTAGAAGAAATTTATGCGGATATTAACACCCTCGAACGTACAAAGTTTAAGGTGTCTAATTATGATAAATATTACGAAGCATACCAACCCTTCGCTTTAGCGGCATTGCTCAGTTTCATTCTCGAACTCTTACTCCGCCTTACGTTGCTACGTCGCATTCCGTAAATCAAGTGTCTATGCCCCTTTTTTGGAAAAGGAATCTATCGCATTTCCGTTTCCACTCCATATAACAACCCAACTCTTTTCAATGCAATAAAGTATGAGATTTGCATCTCCTGATTATCTATACTTATTAATAATACCCTTTGCTATCCTTCTGCTCTACGTTTTCACACAATGGAACGCCGAGCGAAGGATTAAGCGCTATGCCTCGCCCCAATTATTTTGGCGATTGGTAAACAACTATTCGTCAGTAAGAATGCATTTTAAGTTTGCACTTCTTCTCGTTGCTTTGATTCTCACCATCATTATGCTTGCGCGCCCTCAATATGGAATGGTGAAAGAGGTGAAAAC
This sequence comes from uncultured Prevotella sp., assembly GCA_937877685.1. Lineage (GTDB taxonomy): Bacteria > Bacteroidota > Bacteroidia > Bacteroidales > Bacteroidaceae > Alloprevotella. The sequence continues at coordinate 1,652 of CALFGU010000049.1, read as the reverse complement.
GAAAAAGGGCATTGAGGCAGTCATCGCCTTAGATGTTTCTTACTCCATGCTTGCCACTGATGTTTCTCCCAATCGTATGGAACGAAGCAAAGAGATTGTCAATAACTTAGTGGACCGCATGCGTGAGGATAAGATTGGGTTAAACATTTTTGCTGGTGAATCTTATCCCCAAATGCCCATTACGAGTGACATGGTGTCGGTGAAACTCTTCCTGGACAATGTGTCTCCAGGCATGGTTACGCTTCAAGGCACAAATATTGCTTCTGCCATCGAACTTGCAATGCATAGTTTCACGGCAGACGAAAAAGTGGGTAAGGCAATTCTCATTATCACCGATTGCGAGGACCATGAAGAAGGTGCCATTGAGGCAGCCGAAGAAGCAAAAAAAGCGGGCATGAAGGTGTATGTCTTAGGAGTAGGCACTCCTCAGGGCGCTACCATCCCTACTCCCCACGGTCCACTAACGGATAACTCTGGCGAAGTGGTGCGCACACGTCTCAATGAAAAGGCGGCAAAGGAAATTGCTACGGCAGGCGGTGGAGCATATTTCTTAATTGACAACACGAATGCGGGACTCAAGCAATTACAAAACGAATTGTCGCAATTCCAACAGGTAGCAACCGAGACTTCCCACTCCGTTTACAACGAGCAATTTATAGCCGTGGGGATATTAGTGTTCCTCTTGCTGGTCATTGAATTCCTGTTGCTCGACATTGTGCTCCCCTTCTACAAACGCTTCCATCTATTTGAATAACCTCTCCCTACGCTAAATGCGCTCATGAATACACGAACTGCATCAACCCTCATTCTCCTGTTTTTCTCCCTCCTCAGCGTTGCTCAAACGCCTGAGTGGAAATACATGTACAAGGGGAACAAGGCATTTGAAAATAAGGATTTCCAAAAGGCCGAACGCCATTATCTCAACGTGCTTAAGGAAAATCCAAAATCGGTAGAAGCATTGTTCAACCTTGGCAACACACAGTTGGGGTTATACAATGAGCTGGCCGCTATACTGACCGCTATAGAGTATTACGAAAAAGTCAAGGAATGTTCCGCTGACTCCTCTCTTAATGCGATGACCCACCATAACATGGGGTATATGTTCCAAGCATATGCCATGTCAACCACTGAGGAATATGAGCGTCAACAACACCTTCGTCTTGCTATTGAGCAATACAAACAAGCGCTCCGCATCAATCCTCATGATGACAACACACGCTATAACCTTGCCCTCTGCCAAAAGTTGCTTAAAGACAGCATGCAACAAAGTCAGAATGAGCAACAAAAGCAAGACAATCAAGACCAACAAGAGCAACAACAAAACGAACAGGGCGAACAACAAAAGCAACAAGACACTCCCCAAGACCCTAAGGAGGATAAACAAATGCAACAACTACTTAACCTTGCCAAGCAAGCAGAAAAGCGCACTAAGGAAAAAGTAGATAAAGCAATGAAAAACAGACGTCAAAAAGGACTCGAAAAATATTGGTAATAATAGAATACAAATTGTTTTAGAGTACAGATAACAGAGTACAGAGTACAACTTGTTTTAGAGCACAGAAAACTGAGTACAACAACCATGCGGCATGCCATCCGAACGGCGCTCTTCCCCTGTTTATAGGGGAAGGGGACCACGAAGTGGTGATGGGGTG
>CALFGU010000048.1 GCA_937877685.1 uncultured Prevotella sp. | reverse complement strand
TTTGCTTCGCCAGTTGAGAAGGGGGGGAAGTTATAGTGGAGAAGGAAACGCTGATAGCTCTTGTCGAGAACGTCATCTACCATCTTTTCGTCAAGTTTTGTTCCGAGCGTACAGGTAGAGAGTGACTGCGTTTCGCCACGTGTGAAGATTGAAGAACCGTGAGGCATGGGAAGGGGATCCACTTCGCACCAAATGGGTCGGATATCCGTAGTCTTACGTCCGTCAAGGCGGATTCCTTCATCAAGAATGCAACGACGCATAGCATCCTTTTCTACATCGTGGTAGTAACGGTTGATAAGGTCATTCTTTTCTTCGAGTTCTTCTGCTGAAAGTTCTGCATGAGCAGCAGCATATTCTTCCTTGAATGCTTCACGCACCGCTTCAAATGCCTCAAGGCGTGCATGCTTTTCGAGTGCGCTCTTTGTGATGTCGTAACACTTCTGGTAGCACTGTTCGTGACACAACTTACGGAGGTCTTCGTCGTTCACTTCGTGGCAGTATTCGCGCTTCACGTCAGTACCGAGTTCCTTCATGAGGTCAATCTGGAGTTGGCACATGGGCTTGATGGCTTCGTGAGCCGCCTTAAGGGCTTCGAGAAGTGCAGATTCGGGCACTTCATCCATTTCGCCTTCCACCATCATGATGTTGTCCATCGTAGCAGCCACCATGAGGTCCATATCAGCCTCCTTCATTTGTTCGAAAGTGGGGTTGATCACGTACTCACCATTGATGCGAGCTACGCGAACTTCAGAGATGGGACCTTCGAAGGGGATGTCCGTACAAGCAAGTGCGGCAGAAGCAGCAAAACCTGCGAGTGCGTCGGGCTGATCTACGCCATCGGCAGAGAAGAGAATGATATTCACATAAACTTCAGCGTGGTAGTCGCCAGGGAAAAGGGGACGGAGCGCACGGTCAACGAGACGGCTAGTCAAGATTTCGTAATCAGAAGCACGGCCTTCACGTTTTGTGAAACCACCAGGGAAACGGCCGGCAGCAGAATATTTTTCCTTATAGTCGCATTGGAGCGGCATGAAATCGGTACCGGGATTAGCATCCTTAGCACCGCAAACAGTAGCAAGCAACATAGTGTTGTTCATTCGGAGCATTACGCTTCCGTCTGCTTGCTTAGCGAGCTTTCCTGTTTCAATGCTGATGGTGCGTCCGTCAGCGAGAGTAACAGATTTTGTAATCACATTCATCGGATAGTGTGTGTTTAAAAATTATATATTATCACTGGATTGTTCAGCGCAGAAAGCGTTTTCACGCATATTAGGCACAAAAGTACGGATAAATTTTCTATTTCCGTGCTACTGAGTGAGTTTTTAATGCACTGAAATCTCTTTTTTTTATATATGTGTAGGATTTTGCTGATTGGGAGTGAGCAGAAGGGCAAAATCTACGCATTCTCTTTGATAGAAAGTGAATGGTAGTAGCACCTTGTAAAGACTTGAAAATAAGACTTACTTTAACGGCAAAAATTAAGTGAGACTTAATTCAAATTCTTTGAGATATAGTTTGAATTAAGTCTCACTTAGTTTTTACAAATTCAGACTTGCGAAACACGGTGTGTCTTTCTTGACGAACAGGGTGCCACCTACGCCGAACGAATCGCCATTCTCGCCTTGCTTCTTGCCCCCTTTGCTACCCTTCATCAGGAAAATCGAAGAGCGAAGGCATAATGGGCGACCCTGCTTGAGGTGTGCGACCAAGATGGCGGTATGCCAATTCTGTTACTTCTCTTCCTCGGGGCGTTCGGCGTATGAAACCCTCCTTTATGAGGAAGGGTTCGTAAACTTCTTCTACCGTACCGGCATCTTCGCCTACTGCAGTTGCGATTGTGGTAATCCCAACGGGACCTCCCTTAAACTTGTCAATGATTGTCGTAAGAATCTTGTTGTCTATCTGGTCAAGACCATACTTGTCAATATTAAGTGCTTCAAGGGCATAACGAGCAATGTCAAGTTCGATATTTCCATTTCCTTTTACCTGTGCGAAATCGCGCACACGGCGAAGCAGAGAATTGGCTATACGAGGAGTGCCACGACTTCTTCCTGCTATTTCGGCCGCCGCACGCCCGTCAATCTTCACACCAAGCAACTTGGCTGAGCGCGTAACAATCTTTTGGAGCGTTTCAGCATCATAATATTCAAGGTGAAGATTAATGCCGAAGCGCGCACGAAGCGGCGCCGTAAGAAGGCCACTTCGAGTGGTGGCTCCAACAAGCGTAAACGGATTTAAGTCAATCTGAATGGAGCGCGCAGCAGGTCCGCGGTCGATCATAATATCGATGCGGTAATCTTCCATTGCTGAATACAGATATTCCTCTACAACGGGCGAAAGTCTGTGTATTTCGTCGATGAAAAGGACGTCGTTAGGTTCCAGCGAGGTAAGAAGTCCCGCAAGGTCTCCAGGCTTATCGAGCACAGGACCTGATGTCACCTTAAATCCTACGCCAAGTTCGTTGGCTATGATATTTGAAAGCGTGGTTTTACCTAACCCCGGAGGTCCGTGAAGTAAGGTATGGTCCAAAGGTTCTCCTCTAAACTTCGCTGCCTCTACGAAAATCTGCAGGTTGTCTACAACTTGTTGTTGTCCCGTAAAGTCGCTGAAGTTTAAGGGGCGCAGTGCTTTTTCAAACTCTTTTTCAGAGTTGCCTACACTACGCTGTTCGGCGCGTATGTCAAATGTATCTTCCATGATGTGGGAATGTCAATCTTTTATGATATAGCGTTTGTAATACGAAAGAATAAGTGTGGTCACGGGCAGTGCGATAATCAGCCCTAAGAATCCCGCAATACATCCCCAAACGGAGAGTGAGAGCAGGATGAGTGCAGGAGAAAGTCCCATGATATGCCCCATAACTCGGGGAACTATTATGACGTCCTGAATGAGTTGCACCACCACATATACAACTACAACCAAGGCGAAGATTCCCCAGAAATTTTCACCCGTTTCGGCGGCTCTCAGGAGGGCGAGTAACACGGCCAGCGGGATGGAAATCACTTGCAGATAAGGAACAAAGTTGAGCAACCCTACGAATAATCCAAAGCCAACGGCAAGGGGAAGTCCGATGAGCGAGAATCCAGTAGCGAAAAGTATGCCTACGCAAAGCGCCACTAAAGCTTGCCCGCGGAAATATGCACTCATTCCTTTTTGCACATCTTGAGCAAGCACCTCAATCGTTTCTCTGTAGCGCTTCGGCACGTAGTTAATCCATGCCGTAGAGGCTTTCTCAAAATCCATTAGGAGGAAGAAAAAGTAGAGCAGGGTAATCCCCCACGAGAAAAACTTCCACACGGCATTGGCTGTGGCCCAAACGAGCGTCCCTAAGCGTTCCACACATTGGCGCAAGAACGTTTGAAAGTCGTCCGTTTGAAGCAAACTCCTGATGTCTTCTTGATTCAGATGTTCCCTCATAAACTCTTGAACGATTAAGGGAATGGTGGTGTTTCCCGTTCCGTTCTTGACATACTCCACAACTAACTTCTTGAGGTGTATAAATTCATCTACAGAGGGCAAGATTACAAGCAGAAAGATTCCTGCTCCAATGCCGCAAAGTAAGAGTAAGGTCACCACCACGCTCAGCCACCTAAAATGCAGGTGAAGGCGCACTTGCAAAAACGTAACTATAGGGTTGACCATATAAGCCAACAACCACGCCAATGCAAAAGGAAGCAACACGCTGCTTAGTGCATGAATGGCAAATCCGAGCGCAATGAGCACACCTATGAGTAGGCCTCCCCGCACAAAGCGGTCAAAATTTATTTCTTTCTGAAACATAGTTCCTTTTTATTTGGAATAGCAAACCGCTACCTCTCCATAACGTTTCACGGGCAAAATTAAGAAAAAATCCTCCAAACCTTATCATCATAACGTTAAATCAAATTAACTTTGCAGTATGGGAACTCTTTATTTAGTACCTACGCCTGTAGGAAACCTGGAAGACATGACGATGCGCGCCATTCGCATCTTGAAAGAAGCAGACCTCATTCTTGCGGAAGACACCCGCACTTCAGGCCTGCTACTTAAGCATTTTGAAATTAAGAATCAGTTGTGCTCACACCATAAATTCAACGAGCACCAAACCGCCAACGCTTTCGCCGCACGCATTGCCGCTGGCGAAAACATTGCGCTCATTTCCGACGCTGGAACTCCCGCTATTTCCGACCCCGGTTTCATGTTGGTGCGTGCCTGTGTAGAACGCGGCGTAGAGGTGCAGTGTCTGCCCGGCGCAACTGCCTTTGTGCCCGCCCTTGTTTCCAGTGGGTTGCCCTGCGAACGCTTTACGTTTGAAGGATTTCTCCCTCAAAAGAAAGGACGCCAGACACGCCTTCAAGCACTTGCCTCAGAAGAGCGCACCATGATATTCTACGAATCCCCCTATCGCGTAGTCAAAACGCTACAACAGTTTACCGAGGTATTCGGTGCCGAACGCCGCATGTCTGCTTGCAGAGAAATCTCAAAGATGTACGAACAGAGCGTGCGCGGTACGATTGCCGAAGTCCTCGCTCACTTTGAAGAAACCGAACCTCGCGGAGAATTCGTGCTCGTTGTGGAAGGCGCAGAAACTGTTAAGGAGAAGAAGAAAAAACAACGCCGCGAGGAGGAAGAAGAATAAATAGATTTGTCACTGACTTTATTCCGGATGGCGCTCTCCCCCTGTTTATAGGGGGAGGGGACCACATAGAGGTGAGGGGGTGCCGAAAACTTAAAAAATGGATAGAAATCTGAATTAGAATTCAAGTTGGCAATTCTTTCTTTTTGCACCCCCTCACCACTTCGTGGTCCCCTCCCCCTATAAACAGGGGGAGAGCGCCATCCGGGTCTCAAAACCTTATAACCTTTCCCCTCATAACCTTATTACCTCTATGATTACTTACGACAGTATCAATCTTCCCCTCCCCGATATCGACCAAGCGGCCACCACAGCTTGGGTTCATGCCGTGGCAAAGGCACATGGCAAGCGCTGTGGCGCAATTGCTTACATCTTTGTGGATGATGAGAAAATCTTGGAGGTTAACCGCGAGTTCCTTCAGCATGATTATTACACGGACATCATTACCTTTGACTACACGGAGGGTAATAAAATCAGTGGCGACTTATTTATTTCGCTCGACACCGTACGTACGAATGCCGAAGACGTAGGTGCGACGTACGAAGAGGAACTTCATCGTGTCATTATCCATGGCATTCTTCATTTGTGCGGAATTAATGACAAGGGACCCGGAGAGCGCGAAATCATGGAGGCAGAAGAGGACAAGGCGCTCCGTTTGCGCAACGAAATGATGGGATAACCTGGGCGGACTTTCCAACATACATATCTTTTGTTGAGACAGAGGCTTATGTTTTTGGTTAAGACATAAGAACATAAGAGCAAAAAAAATAATCTTATGTCCTTTTGTTCTTATGTCTTCCCCTTTAGCCCACAACCACAACCGACATAGTGGGAACACTCCGTATCAGCGCGAGTGTTCCCACTTTTTTTGTGACCTCCATGCCCCTCTGCGTCACGAACAACACACAAACGAGGGCGGCGCATAAGCATCTAAAAGCCAGTCTTCCTTTATACCTCCACACGCGATTACTTATAGGGCGTCTTATTTGGGTACTTAGGGCGCCGTAAGCCTTTTATTGTTTTTCCTATTTAAGATAGTGTTTTCAGAAGGCGAGTTTAACCTTTTTTAAACAGCAGAATTTGTGCTTGTCAGGAGTAAATATTACATTTGCCAAAAACTATTATTTTACAGCATGAACCACCTTCGCACCGTTTGCACACTGCTTTTCATAACTATCTCGGGGTTGCTCACCGCTCAGTCGTACTCCAAACTTTGGGATAGGATTGAACAGGCAACAAAAAGCGACTTGCCCCGTGAAGCCATTAACATAGCAACGATGCTCGAAAACAAAGCCATTGCTGACGGAAACCTGACGCAAGAAATGACGGCTTTGTTCGTAAAAATGCGCCTTCGCGGAGAGATTTCGCCTGACAGCGCATTGATAGACAAAGAAAGAATCGCCCTTCGCATTCAGCAAATTACACATCCTTCCGATAGTCTGTTTTGGGAAACGTTTTTAGCAAAGACCATTGCCGAATCGTATCATTTTAACAACGAAGAGCGTCGGAAATATAGCCAAAAGATGCTTGAACAACTCGGAAATATGGAGTCGTTACACAGTATAAAGTCTAAGTCGCTCACTCCTCTGGTGAAGCAAGGCAAAGATGCGGATGAATTTGACAATGATGTGCTCCACATGCTCTTATTTGATTGCTTGGACAGAGCGAATCTTTCTCAGCAAGAACGAACTACGCTTGCGAGTCAGGCGGAGGCTTTTTACCGCTCCAAACATCTTTATGCGGGAGCCATACGCTTTGCCTTGCGTTACGAAGATGCGGAGGCTATAGTCACGCGTTATGCCGACCGTCCCGAAAATGCCATTGCTTATGCCTCATGGGTGGAAAAGTTGTATGCTCAAGCAGACCTCTCTGATAATCATGCGCGCCAACACCTCTTTTCCCTGGCTCACGAAGGGATAAAGAAATATGGCAAACACAGGGATGCGAAGCGCATAAAGGCGATCATTGAAAAGTTGGAGAATCCTACGGTAAACTTGACGGAATCCAATCTTCTCTGTTACCCCAATCTCCCGATGAAATGGGTAATTAACGCCAATAACATTCAGAAAGTGTCCTTCGATATTTACCGTTGCTCCGCCGATGGTAAGACCCTATTCAACCGCATCGCCACCCTTCAATCCGCATTTCCCAAACGTGAGACTTGGCGACTGCAATCCGACACGCTTTCTCTCACCCTTTCGGAGCCTGGAGTGTATAAACTCATACAGAGAGAGACGGGCAAAGAAGAGGTTTCCACCCTCCTACATTGCAGTCGGATTACGCCCTTCCTTTTCTACCCCAACAACGGCACTTGTCGCATTATGGCACTCGACTCTCAAACTGGCGAACCCCTCAAGGAGTTTTCCGTCGTAAAACACGAAACTAAAAACCACCCACAACGCCAATGGGACGTTACGAAGGGAGACCTGTGGCTCAGCATGAAGGACATGGATGAAACGCCCTCTTATATAGACGATTTTCAGATTCTCATGCCAGGCGATTCTTGCAGTAAGAAGTTCTATCTAAACCTTTCTAAACGAAATTATAACGGAGATGCGCACCGCCATCAGCAACGTGTGCAGATTTTTATTGATCGTAATATTTACCGTCCGGGACAGACGGTGCACGTGGTGGGTGTTTTGTACACCCAAAAGGGAGATTCGCTCTGCGTTGATTCAAATGCTTGTTTAGAGGTGAATTTGATGAAGCGGGGAAATAAAGCGGTGGCTTCGTTTGAGGCAAAGACGGATGAATATGGCCGTTTCAACGGCGACTTTCTGCTTCCCGCTGACCAACAAGAGGGAGATTTCTTCGTCCAGGTGCGTCATGCCAACAAGCAAGGTAAGGATGCGGTAATTCATACGGAAGGTAAGGCTGATTTCATCGTAGGTGCTTACAAGCGTCAGACGTTCTCTGTGGAGTTCCTCCCTATAGAGACGGCTTACACCTGGGGTGATACGCTACAAGTGAGAGGCAAGGTGCTGACAATGACACTTCAACCCATGCCAAATGCTCTTGTGCGCTACACTATCAACACAAACACCTCCTTTAGAGGCACCGAAAACGACCCCATTGAGGGAGTGTTGCGCACCAATGCTCAAGGAGAATTTTCAATACCGCTCCTGCTGAAAGAACACCCCCAAAGAAGTGCGCTTTGGCGCCACTATTACTCAAGTTATAGTGTTTCCGTTTCCGTCGTTGGCGACAATGGCGAGACGCAAATTGGGCAACTTTATATTCCCGTACATCAAAACCCCACTACGTTAGACGTAGATTTACCTGAGGTTATTGTAAAAGAGCACCTGTCACACCTTGTTTTCCGCAACACAAATAATATGGCGGTACAAGTAGATGAAAGTGTGACCGTGTGCCTTTACGACGACCGCAACACTCTTGTTTGGATACAAAAGTTACCTGCAAACACGCCCATTCTTCCCTCTGATTGGGCGCAGTTAGATGACGGTGTTTGTAGGTTAGAAGCCGAAACTCCTTCTGGAGGCAAGATAAGCAAAAAGTGCCTTTTCATCGGCGAAAAGTCCAAACAACTTCCCGCCAAATCTCCTTCATTCGTTATGACTGAAGAGATAACAAAAAGCGAGTCTGAGAAGTGGCTTCTTGTGGGGCATACGCGCCAGAACATCACGCTATTTAAGGATGTTATCAGTCACAAGGGCGAACTCCTGTCTTCTGAAATCATAACACTTTCCGAAGGGATTCACCCCATCAGCCTTTCTTACGACACGATGTATCAAGAAGGTGCCACCGTTCATCTTACCGTTCTGACTGAAGGGAAATTCTACCAAAAAGAAATTCGCCTGGAGCGCCCGCATCCGGACTTGCGACTAAATATGTCTTGGAAGACGTTCCGCAACCGCCTTTCTCCGGGTCAGGAAGAAGAGTGGGAACTCCGCATTACGACTCCTGATGGTCAGCCTGTCTCAGCCTCGCTGACGGCTCGCCTTTATGATGCTTCGTTAGACGCTTTGGCCTATAACAAATGGAGGGCGAATCCTTACAGAAAACCTTATTTCCTGAACTCTTACGCACAGATTTACAGAAGAAATACAACCTCGCTTTCCTATGCGAAGAAGTATAAACTTAAGGAGATTCAACCTGCTGTTTTTTCAAGTTGGAAGGATGAAACAAACGGATTTGAGCGCCAGGTTCTCTATTCCGTTGCTCCGACTTTCCGACTCGGTGCAACCGCTAAGAAGGATGCGAGCAACACACTCTACGAAGTAACCGTAAACAGTGAGGATGCAGTGCAAACAAGCAGTATAAATGACAATGCAAATGCCTCACACTTCCCCTTGCGTCAGGATTTCAAGGAAGTAGCTTTCATGCAATCGGCGCTTCATACCGATGCCGACGGAAAGATTGCCCTGCGCTTTACCCTCCCTGAGCAATTAACAACGTGGAAGTTTACTGCTTTTGTCCATGATAAGCACTTGCGCCATGCCCTTTTGGAAGAAGAAATCATTGCTCAAAAGTCCGTGACCGTTAGTGCTAACATGCCGCGATTTGTTAGAGAAGGCGACCGACTTACAATACCCATTGTGGTGCGCAGTTTACTTACGGATTCCACCAAAGGGCGCTTTGTGGCTACATTCTTTGATGTAGATACGAACGCTGAACTCTCGCGCACTACAGGGTCATTCCTGATTGAAAAGGGAAGTGCATCTTTCCGCATTAGCTTACCTGCTCTGAATGCCGAAAGTCTGTCGGTAAAGGGGTTGTCAGTACCACGAACGATTGGGTGTCAAGTAGCGGTGGAAGGAAAAGACTTTGCCGACGGCGAAGTACACCAAATTCCCGTTGTGTCTGACCGTATTGAGGTGGTGCGTAACCTACCCTTCTCCATCACCGAGGGAGACGTGCATACTTATCAATTAGACACCCTTTGGACGGACACAACGGCGCTTCGTTCTCCCAAAATCACCCTCAACTTTACCCCAAGCGCCCTTCATGAAGCCTTACGAGCGCTTGCTTCTCTTTCGCTTGAACCAACGTACGGCATAGACGATTGGGCACGTCGCTATTATGCGCTCAGCTTAACCTTATTCCTGCATGAGCGAGGCATTTATTTGCCTGATTTTGACTTAGCAAAGACAACGACTCTTCGCGATGAAGCGGCGGCACACATTCGCCAAAAACAATTAAAGAACGGTGCGTGGGCATGGTTTGAAGGCATGCGCGAAAGTGCGTTTATCACCAACGAAATGCTCTTGCTTTTCGCTCGTTTAGAGTCGCTTGTGGGTAATCATCCCTTGCGAGAAAATGCTTCTCAAGCGCTGCGTTTTATGCAGGAAAAGATGGAGAAACTTCACCAAGAAATGGTGACTGAAGAGCGAAAAACGAAGCGCGAACTCCCGCTTGGTGAACTCCCCTTGCGTTATTTGGATGCGTGCGCCTATTTGAAGGCCGACACAACGGCAGCTTGTCAGTATTTCCTCTCAAAGGCGGAAAACATGAACGCAAACTATTCGCTTTATGGCAAAGCCGTGATGAGCAGAGTGTTGCGCCAAAACGGCAAGAAGCAAGTTGCTGACTTGTTGCTCCGAAGTGTGCAGGAATATCTGGTAGAAACGCCCGAAATGGGGGCATACTTCGATGCGCCAAAGGCACAGATGACCTACCATTCGTATCGCATTCCCACGCAGACGGGGGTTATTGAAGCCTTTAACGCCGTTGGAAACACCGATTTGGTGAAACGCATGCAACAATGGTTGCTTCAGTCAAGGCGCACTCAGCAATGGGAAACCTCGCGCGCCACTGCCGACGCCGTCTTTGCCCTTTGCTTGAGCGAAAACGACACTACGACAAATCTCCATCCCAACGGCGCAAACCTCGCACCCACTGAGGCGACCTTCCAAGGCATTTACCGCTCGTTAACCGTTGAAACAAGCGATACGGTCCGTGAAACGCGCATCCATAAGTGTCAGGAAACGATTGGCATCAGTGCTCCAAAACCCACGATTTCACCGAAGAATCTCAACCTTTCGTATGGTAGCGCCCGCGCTTCGTATTCCCTCCCGATTTCTAAGGTAGAAAGTTACGATAGTGGGTTGAAGATTACCCTGCGTTTGGAAGTGAAGCGCAACGGAGCGTGGGAGGAAGTGAAGGAAAACGAACCTATTGACGCCACACTCCCATTGCGCCAAGTGGCACAGATAGTTGCTACGCGCGATTTTGATTTTGTGCGCCTCAGCATGCCTCGTCCCGCCTGCACAGAACCAGTTGTTCCGCTGAGTGGGTATTCTTGGCAAGAGGGAGTGGGATGTTATCGCGTGGTCACGGATCATGGTGCGGATTTCTACGCTGATAAACTCCCCAAGGGTTCTTACACCATTGTGGAAGCGCTACACACCGACCGCTCGGGCACTTACGAACAGGGCGTAGCAACGATTACATGCACCTATGCCCCTGAGTTTGCAGGCAATACGACTGGGCGGAAATTGCAGGTAGGAGAAACGAACGAATGAAACTCAGTAGAGAATCTGTAACCGCCTCTGAAACATAACAATACAACAGTTCGTTTCTCCTGAAAGACACTTCCTAAAAACTATATCCCTTTTAGGAAAAATTAAGTTACTAAGAGTTGCTCCTAAGTTACTTATAATTTCAACTAAGTGCCACTTCGTTTCAAGCAAATCCGAAGTGCAAAAAATCCTCTCCCAAACGCCTTCTGCAAAGACGGATTGGGGGAGGATTTTTTTACACAACGAACCCCGGATTTGGTGCTCTCGACTTCCAAAACGGGATTGTCGGTGGTGAATGTTTCTTGAATTGGGGCGGATTTCAGGTTTTTCAAATCAAAACACCTCTCATTTTACAATAAAATTGTAACTTTGGGCAATCTTTGCCTTTTACGCAACTAAACGCACTTAACAATCGCCCTATGTACTTAACCCTAACCGCAGAAAACATACTCTTGCTCGGTTCGATTCTCATCTTTGTGAGCATTCTGTTGAGCAAAACGAGTTATAAGTTTGGTGTGCCCACCCTTTTGTTATTCTTAGTGGTCGGCATGCTTTTTGGAAGCGACGGACTTGGACTTCAATTTCACAATGCATCTACTGCGCAATTCATAGGAATGCTTGCGCTGAGTGTTATCCTTTTTACAGGGGGTATGGACACAAAGATAAGCGACATTCGCCCTATTATGCGCGAAGGGTTGATACTCTCCACGGTGGGGGTGTTGCTCACTACGCTCTTTACGGGAGTCTTTGCATGGGCACTGACTACGTTTACGCCCATGGGGATAGAGATGTCCCTGCTCACCGCACTTTTGCTTGCCGCTACAATGTCATCTACGGACTCTGCATCGGTCTTTAATCTGCTTCGCTCTCAACAAATGCAACTCAAGCATAACCTGAAACCCATGCTTGAACTTGAAAGCGGATCTAACGACCCGATGGCTTACCTTTTGGTAATTGTGCTGATTCAAGTTATAGGAACGGCGGGCGATTGGAGTCTTGGAACCATCATTCGTGACCTTGTAGTGCAATTTGCAGCAGGAACATTCGTCGGTTACGCTATAGGTAAGGGAAGCGCATGGCTTATCAATCGCATTAACCTTACGACGCAATCCATGTACTCCGTATTGCTGCTCTCATTGGTATTCATATCGTTCACCTTAACAGAGTTGCTGCATGGTAACAGTTACTTGGCGGTGTATATTTCGGGACTCGTGCTCGGCAATGAGAAACTTGCGAACCGCAAGGAGATGAATACATTCATGGACGGTCTGACTTGGTTGGCGCAAATCGTAATGTTCCTCTCGCTAGGTCTCTTGGTGAATCCTTTAGAAATCTTAGACGTAGCATTGGTTGCGCTTCTCATCGGACTCTTTATGATGTTCGTGGCACGCCCTCTCACGGTGTTCCTCTGCTTAGCGCCTTTCCGCGGATTGCCTCTCAAAGCGCGCTTGTTTGTTTCCTGGGTAGGATTGCGCGGTGCCGTTCCAATTATCTTTGCAACTTACCCCATCCTGGCAGATATTCCCGGAGCACGCACGCTGTTTAACATCGTCTTCTTCATCACCCTCCTTTCGCTCCTTATGCAAGGCATGAGCATTTCTTGGGTAGCAAGAAAATTCAATCTTGACCTCCCAATTGAAAAAGAGGGTAATGAATTTGGTGTAGAGTTACCAGAAGAGCTCGATGCGCAACTTTCGGATTACGTTGTAACGGAGAGCATGATTAAAAACGGTAATCGCCTCATGGATATGAACCTTCCCGCCTCAACTCTTGTAATCATGATTAAGCGTGGCGAAGAATATATCGTGCCTAACGGGCAGTTGGAACTCAAGGTTGGCGACGTACTCCTCTTTGTTTCTAAGGAAGAATTAGCTTTTTAACATACGGCGAAAGCCTTATCACTAACAACAAACAAATCATCACTCATTCCTCATGTTTCTCTCTATTCTTTGGAATCCCTCTCAAGTAGCGTTTCAACTGGGCCCCGTAGAAGTACGCTGGTATTCCCTTTGTTGGGCGATAGGTTTGGCTTTAGCGTATATCATCGTCTATAAACTCTACCGCCATCAGAAGTTGACGCAAGCACAATTCGACCCGCTCTTCCTCTATTGCTTTTTCGGCATCTTAATCGGGGCACGCTTGGGCCACTGTCTGCTTTACGAACCCGGCTATTACTTGACGCATATCACAGAAATGATTCTGCCGTTCAAAACTATGCCCGACGGAAGCACAAAATTCATTGGTTATGCCGGACTTGCCTCTCACGGGGGCACGATTGGTGTTATCGTGGCACTCATGCTTTATGCGCGCAAAACGAAGGTGAAGTTCCTCCACGCTCTTGATAACATCTCCATCGCCACTCCCCTTACGGCGGGATGTATTCGCCTCGGAAACTTGATGAACTCCGAAATTGTGGGCAAGGCTACAGGAAGTGACTGGGGCTTTATATTTGCAGCAAACGGCGAAAGTTTCCCCCGCCACCCCGGACAACTCTATGAGGCTATTGCTTACTTCCTGCTATTCCCCATCCTACTCTTGCTCTACAAGAAGTCGCCTCAGCGCGTCGGTTCGGGCTACTTCTTCGGCACAGCAATACTTTGCATCTTCACTTGTCGCTTCTTTATCGAGCTTTGCAAGGAAGTGCAAGAACCTTGGGAACTCCAAATGCAGGATACAATAGGTATTAATCAGGGCCAATTACTCAGCATACCCTTCATCCTACTTGGCGCTTACCTTGTGTGGCGTAGTGTGAAGCAGAAGGCGTAACTCTTGGCGCCGCGTTTCTCGCAAAAATGGGGAACTTCTTGACCAGCGAAAAACAAACATAGTTTTGCGAAAAATTAACGCACAAAGATTTGTTCTTAACGCACAAAGAATTTTTCTTAAAGCACAAAGAATTTCACCCCCTTCAGAAGCGCGCTAAAATCTGTGGTTTCAACGCTCTACAAACTCCCTAAAAATGAAGATTCTTCTCGTTAACACCTCATCTGCTACAGGCGGAGCGGCGATTGCTGCTCGCCGACTTATGGATGCATTAGAGAAAAACGGTGCGGAGGTAAAGATGCTCGTTCGCGACAAAGATGACGACGACCCCAGAGTAGTTGCGCTGCCCCCTTCATTTCTCTTAAAGGCAAAATTCGTAGCAGAAAGGGCGGAAATATTTTTTGAAAACAAGTGCAAGAAGCACCGACTTTTTGAAGTTGACCATGCCGCTCACGGCACTGATATTACGCGACTCCCCATCTTTGACTGGGCCGACGTTATTCACCTACATTGGGTAAACCAAGGTATGCTTTCTTTGGACGACATCGAAAAGATTCTTCAGAGTGGCAAACAAGTGTGGTGGACTCTCCATGATATGTGGCCCTTTACGGGTATCTGTCACCACTCTCGCCAATGTGAGGGTTGGAAAAAGCAATGTGGGAATTGCCCCATCCTTTATAATGGGGGGCAGGAAGGAGACTTATCCCACCGCACCTTTAAGAAGAAACAACAGGTGTATTCCAAGGGCAACATTCGCATTGTTGCGTGCTCAAATTGGTTGGCCGATTTGGCGCGAAAGGCTCCCCTGTTCAAAAATTATTCGGTAGAGAGCATCCCCAACCCAATCAACACCACCTTCTACACTCCCGGTGACAAGACGGAAGCACGTAAGAAACTCGGTTTGCCACTCAACAAGAAGTTATTGCTCTTCGTGGCATATCGTGCGACGGATCGCAACAAGGGTATCTATTACTTGGGCGACGCCATTACAAACATTCAAGAGCGCAACGCCGACTTTGCCGCCCAAATGGGACTTATCATCGTTGGTAAGGAAGCCGAGGCGGCCACGGTGGGAATGCCCTGCGAGTGTTTCCCACAGGGTTATATCACTGACGCCAAACGAATGCTCCTCTGTTACCAAGCCGCCGACCTCTTAGTAATGCCCACGCTACAAGACAACCTTCCCAACACCATAGCAGAGGCTATGGCGTGCGGCACTCCCTGTGTGGGTTTCCGCGTAGGCGGTTTGCCACAAATGATTGCCCATCATCGCAACGGTTATCTCGCTCGCTATCTCGATGCTGCCGATTTTGCCGACGGCATTCTTGAAACCGCATTCTCAGATGGCTATGAAGCGTATGCCTCTGACGCTCGCAAGACGGCCGTTGCCTCTTACGCCGAAAACGTTATTGCCGAGCGCTTCCTCAATTACTCTTCAGACATAAAATAAATCACATACAAAAATGCAAACAGAGAACCCTCCGTCGAGTGAGACGGAACCCGTTAAATTTACTATTGCTACGGTGACATTTAATGCCACAAAACTCATCGAGCGCACCATTAAAAGTGTGGAAAGTCAGGATTACCCCCACGTCGAACACCTCATAGTTGATGGTAATTCTCGAGATAACACGCTTGAGCATATTCATCATTACCAAGAGCGTAACAGCATAGCCAGCGTGCCTCATGAAATTGTCTGCCTATCGGAACCCGATGAAGGTCTTTATGACGCCATGAACAAGGCATTACAGATGGCCACGGGCGACTATATCTTGTTCCTCAATGCGGGTGACAAACTCCACAGTGCAACTCTCTTGAGCGAACTCGCTGCGCAAATTGGCGAGGAGCGTCCGGCAGTTATTTTCGGCTATACGGATTTGGTGGATGCTGATGAGAAATATATTGGTCCGCGTCGCCTTTCTCCGCCCGAGCGCCTCACTTGGAAGTCGTTTAAACACGGAATGCTCGTGTGTCATCAGGCTTTCTTTGCCCACAAAGACTTGTACCGCGCCACGACTTACGACATGAACTACCGCTTCTCTGCCGATTTCGACTGGTGTATCCGCATATTGAAGAAGGGTGAAGCGAAAAAGATGGGCACACATCACGCACAATGCGTCATTAGTGACTATCTCAACGAAGGGATGACCACTCAAAACCACAAGAAATCCTTACTCGAGCGCTTCCGAATCATGTGGCGCCACTATGGTGGCTTATCTACCGTTGGGCATCACTTGTGGTTCTTCGTTCGCAAACCTTAATCGCATGGAAGCGCTTTACAGAACCATGACTGCGCTTTGTGCGCGTCGCGAATACTGCTGTGCGGACATCGCTGAGAAATTGCGTAAGAAAGGTGCCTCATCCGAAGATGCCGAAGTGCTGATTGACCGCCTCATAGAGGAAGGTTATATCGACGAAGGCCGATATGCACGCGCCTTTGTGCACGACAAAATCCTTTATAACGGATGGGGGCGCATCAAGGTGGCACAACATCTCCGCGCCAAGGGCGTCTGTCCCGCCTATATCCAAGAGGCAATGCCCTGCATTACGGATGAACAGTATGCAGAGGCATTCCAAAAAGTGCTTCGCTCAAAGCAGCGTAGCATTAAGGGAGAAACCGACTATGAAGTGCGACAAAAGTTGGCACGAAGCTTGATTGCTCGTGGATTTGAACCTTCCTATGTGTTCGAAAATATGAATTTGGACTACGTTGAGGAATAGTGTTTCCCGCCCGTCTCAGATGCTCAGAAAAAGGTTACTCATAACAAAAACTTTAAGTAACTCTTTTGCAACTATAAGTGACTTAATTCCAACAAAAACTAACATATCACACACTCTAAAACAAACAATAGTTATGCTTACTATTTACAATACCCTTACTCGTAAGAAAGAAGAATTTAAACCTATCAACCCCGGCCATGTAGGTATGTATGTTTGCGGTCCAACGGTATATGGCGATGCTCACTTGGGACATGCGCGCCCCGCAATTACTTTCGACCTCCTCTTCCGCTATCTCAAGCACCAGGGTTACAAAGTACGTTACGTGCGTAATATTACCGACGTGGGCCATCTTGAACATGATGCCGACGAAGGCGAAGATAAGATTGCTAAGAAGGCACGCCTGGAGCAGTTAGAGCCAATGGAAGTGGCGCAACATTATACGAACCGCTTCAATGAAGCAATGGCGAAACTCGGAGTGCTTCGCCCGAGCATCGAACCCCATGCTACGGGCCACATTATCGAACAAGAGCAACTCGTTCAGCAAATCTTGGACAACGGATTCGCTTATGAGAGCAACGGTTCGGTTTATTTCGACGTGGTGAAGTATAATGAAAAACACGGCTACGGTATCCTTTCGGGCCGTAACTTGGATGACGTGAAGGATGCCTCACGCGAACTCGACGGTGTGGGAGAAAAGCGCAACCAAGTGGACTTCGCGCTTTGGAAGAAGGCACAACCCGAGCACATTATGCGCTGGCCCTCGCCATGGGGTGACGGTTTCCCCGGCTGGCATTGCGAATGCACAGCAATGGGTAAGAAATACCTCGGCGAACAATTCGATATCCACGGCGGAGGTATGGATCTCGTGTTCCCCCATCACGAATGCGAAATCGCACAAGCAGTAGCGTCACAAGGAAAACCCATGGTGAACTATTGGATGCACAATAATATGATTACGATTGCGGGTAAGAAGATGGGAAAATCCTATAACAACTTCATCACTCTCGATGAATTCTTCACAGGTAACCATCCCTTGCTCGAACAAGCCTATACGCCGATGACGATTCGCTTCTTCATCCTCCAGGCTCACTATCGTTCAACCGTAGATTTCTCTAACGAAGCCCTCCAAGCCGCTAAGAAGGGACTCGATCGCCTTCTCCAAGCGATTAAGGAGCTTGATCGCATCGAAGCAAGTAAGGACGGCGCCGTTAAGATGGACTTTGTCAACGAACTTCAAGAGAAATGTTACGCTGCGCTTAATGACGACCTCAATTCTCCTATCTTAATCAGCCATCTCTTTGATGCATGTCGCGTGATTAACCAGATTGTGGATAAGAAGCAAACCATTGCGGCAGATGCATTAGACGCGCTCCGCACGCTCTTCCACACATTTGCATTTGATATTCTTGGCCTCACTTCTGAAGCAGATGGAAACGCCGAACGTGAAGAAGCATTTGGAAAAGCTATTGACTTGCTTCTCGAAATCCGTGCTACGGCGAAGGCTAATAAGGATTGGGCAACTTCAGATAAAGTAAGAAACGAACTTGCAGCACTTGGATTTGAAGTTAAGGATACAAAGGACGGCGCTACTTGGCGTTTGAATAAATAAAAAGAGGTTTTGAGGTTATGAGGTTTAAGGTTACGAGGCCCTGCGGTCTGTTATCCGAAACCTCATAACCTTAATCCTTATAACTTCACCCCTTATAATCTTAAGACCTTATAACCTAACCACCTCAAAACCTCACCCCTAAAAACCTTAAAACCTAATAACCTCTAAACCTTATAACCTTACCACCTCAGAACCTCATAATGAACAACTTTCCTCCCGTAACAAAATGGTTACTTATCAGTAACGTCGTCATATTTGCCCTGCAGGAATTGGCAAAAAGCAATGGGATTGATTTAGTTGCCACCTTCGGGCTCCACTTCTTCCTTGCCGACAATTTCCAGATTCACCAACTCTTCACTTACATGTTCTTGCATGCGAATCTTTCGCACTTGTTCTTCAACATGTTTGCCCTGTGGATGTTTGGTCGCCTCATTGAGTCAACTCTTGGGGTGAAGCATTTCCTTATCTATTACCTAATCTGCGGTATTGGAGCTGGATTTTGCCAAGAGATTTTCCAATATGGAGAATACTGTGTAGAAGGACTTGCTAACTTTGAAAGAGTGCGCACTCCTGAAGGAATTTATCCCATGGGAGAGTTTTTGAATTACTGGCGTACGGTAGGTGCTTCGGGGGCTGTCTATGGCATTCTCTTGGCATTCGGATTCATCTATCCCAATCAGCGAATCATGTTGCTCATACCCCCTATTCCGATGAAGGCAAAGTATTTCGTCATCGGTTATGCGGCACTTGAACTCTACTCTTCGTTCTCCGTCAACGACAATGTGGCACACTTTGCCCACCTTGGCGGTATGCTTTTCGGCTTTATCTTACTCCTTCGCTGGACACGCTTACACAATCCCAACTCTTGGTGGGAGCGCCTGAAGAAACACTTTTCTTCGCCCAAGAAGTCGCCTTACAACAAGAATCCTAAGATGACCGTAAACCCCGGAGGCACTTACGAGCAGATGCAACAACCACAGAAGCCCACGCCATCGGCAGATTTGGAAGAAAAGCGCCGACGCATTGATGAACTTTTGGATAAGATTAAGAAGTCGGGCTATGAAAGTCTCACCACAGAGGAAAAGAACTTCCTTTTTGACGCTTCTACGCGCAAGTAAGTGGCAAGGATGCTGACGGACGTCTTTTTGACAAAAGAACAGAAGCACTGAAGGGAGGCGACAGAAAGGCAGAGGCAGATTTAAACCTCACTTGCACACACGCAACTTTACCTTCCGACCGCCACTTTCTGAGCCCCTGAAAATTAAGTCTATTTTAAACGTTCGTAAGTCTCAAACAATTTTTCGTAAGTCTCAAATAGTTTTCCTTAAGTAACTTATCATTTCAACAGTTTGTAAGTTTCTTAATCGCAACTGATTTCCAATGAGATAAATAAGGGTTTGAAATCTTTTCAAGTCCTTCTGTTTGAAGAACAAATCACTTCCGTGAGAGAAAGGAAGTAACACAGACACACAGAAACTACACCCATGACGAAGAAAACGGAAAAGAAACCCACAAAACCCAAGGCTACCGCCAAGAAACCCACTACGAAGGGGAAAAAGCGCTCACGCCTTTACACATTTGTTGCCAACACAATCACTGGATTCTCGTTGGCAACCGTTTTGTTGTTGCTCATCGCTGTGTTAAGCACATACATTTCTCCCGAACACTTTCGCTTGCTCAGCCTCATGGGACTTGCCTTCCCCGTCTTCTTAGTAGGCACACTCCTCATGTTGCTCATCAGTCTGCTTGTCTGTTGGAGTCGCGCGTGGATTCCGCTCGTGGGTCTCTTGCTCTGTTATGAAGCCATCGATAGTTATTTCCCCATCAACTTTCCCTCTCCCGCGCCCAAGGATTGCTTGAAGGTCATCACCTATAACACATCGGGTTTTGGCCTCTGGACAGATAGCATCAAGGATAAGAACAACAAAAAGGGAGACAACCGACTCATTCTGGAAATTGTGAAGGAGCAACCCGACATAGTGGGATATCAGGAGGGTTTTGGCGGAAACCCGTATGACAAACACGTACGCCCCATTCTGAAACGTAATAACTATCACACATCGTCCGTAAACATAGGGGGTTCTCACTTAGGTTGTTTCTCGAAATACCCTATTGTGGACAAGGAAATCCTTTGCAAGATGGGCGGAAACGGAGCGGCAGTCTTCAAAATCAAACTCGCGGCCAACGACACGCTTTTCTTTGTTGTCACTCACTTAAAGTCGATGCAACTTTCCTCGGGCGACCGTGCTCTTTTCCAAGACAATGTGGACCAACTGCGTGATGAAGACACCGACGACACTTACGACGTTGAGGGACTCTTACACGTGGCTCGCAAAATCGCTCGTGCCTCCGTGCCTCGCGCACTCCAGGCCGACACTATCGCACAATTTATTGCCAATAACCCTCACCGCAACATCATTGTCTGTGGCGATTTCAACGACACCCCTGTGTCCTACACCTATCGCACAATTGCCAACGCGGGCAACCTTTCTGATGCCTTCGTTGAGACAGGAAACGGCATCGGACGCACATTCAATCGCAACGCCATGGTGGTGCGCATCGACCATATCCTTTATAGCAACGAACATTGGACTCCCTATGGTGCCCGCATCCTGAACCGCCCCGACCGTTCCGACCATAATGCCGTCAGCACGTATCTGAAGCGCAAGAAATAACCTTTGAAGCGCGCAACTATTTCTTTTGACAGAAGAACAAAAGAACAAAAGAATTATAGCAACAAACAAACTTCAGGCAAGGAAAGGAGTTATTCTAAAAAAGAGGCTTTAACTCCCGCCAAACATTTGTTCTTTTGTGCTTCTGTCTAACCCCATCGAATACCTCAGAATGAAAACCACCCTTCTTACGCCCCTACTGGCATTTCTGCTTTGCTTACTGTTCCCCCTACAAGCAAAACCAACGTTTCAGCGTGAGACAATCGCCCCTGACGCACTCCCAGGCGATGGCGTTTTGCGTTTCTATCGTCTGGCAATCCCAGTCACCCGAAGCGCTTACGAACAAGACCTTGATGGAGATTACGACAAGGTAAAAAACTTTTGGCAGGAGTGTGAAGACTATATCAATAACATTTACGTGCCTCTCGGTTTGTGTTTCCAGGTGGTGCAGGACGAGCGCCTCTGTGACTTAGCCGACCTCCCCATTAACCCTTACAACGGACTTCCCGAAATTGGCAACGCCACCGCTCTCATCAACGCCGTCATAGATGCCGAAGCTTACGACGTTGGTCTGTGGGTCATGCATCGCAGTGCGTTTGAGGAAAACTCAGGTCTGTCCGCCCTCGGCGGAGCTTACAATGCCCACCAAAAGGGTAACGGTTATGCAAAAACAGATAAGTGGGTCGTGGCACACGAAGTGGGGCATTTGTTCGGCGCTGTGCATACGCCCCAAGGCGAAGGCAGTTTGATGGACAACCTCGGCGCATTCATCTCCTACCCTTCCATAAAAACCATCCGCCATGCCGTGAAGGGCACCGTTGCTTACAAAAACATCCCTGTGACCAACAATGCGCCACAATTTGATGCCACAAAAATGCACGCATCTTACCGCATTCCCCGTGGCGCATGCCTCTCCATCCACGTTCAAGCGCGTGACACGGAGCAGCATGAGTTACTTTATGCCGCCATGGGGTGTAACAGCACGAACGTTGACCGAGTTCAAGACGGCGCAAGTCCTAACGGTCTCCTCCCTGAGTTTGGCGCCATCGCCCCACAGGCAAGCAATGTCATCCATTACGCACCCGTTTACACCGCAGACCTTTACGGCGACTACTATTTCCTGAAAGAGGGTACCGACATTCCCAATTTGGCGGCCGGCACTTACGACCTCAGCATCCTTGTGAATGACATTCCCGCCACTCCTTGGACATACACCGCCCTGCAGGAGGCACCCTTTTACCCCACTTACGCCATTTGGGAGGCGCAAATAGATATTCTTGAAGGCACACCTTTCTGTGCCTCACTCGCGCCCGCCAAACCGCCTATGAGGCAGGCGAAGCAATCACCGTGACGTGGGGCATTAACGAAAATTACTTTACCCCCGACAGTCGCTTGCGTATTCTGCTTTCCACGGACTACGGAAAGACCTTTCAGCACGTCCTTGCCGAGGACGTCCCAGCCTTAGATGGTCACTGCCAAGTGACACTGCCCAACCTCAACATCGGACAAGTTGACGTGGATTTCACAACCGCCGTGCGCTCCATGAATGGTGGCATTATCAAGGTGGAAGAAACTCACGGCGCAGCCTTTACGCTCACCTCCCTTGACCCTAACGTCAACAACAGTTTCACCATCACGGGCGCCAACAATGAAACCAGCATCCAACAATCTCCCACCCTGCGCCCCGCAACTGTCCCCACCATTTACGACTTACAGGGACGCCCCGCCTCACAACAGGGTAAGGGCATCCACATCGTTAATGGCAAAAAACAAGTGTTTAAATAACACATTCCCGCTGTTGTTTCGCCCTTGCATCATAGGAAGAAATTACCAGCAATTCTCATAACCAATCCCCTAAATAGTTCATTCAAAAAACAAAACCTTAAATACGAAAAACAAAGCCTCAAATTCGGCGCACAATTTGAGAAATAAGCGCTCGAATTTGAGACTTTGTTTTTCGTTCTCTTAATATGCTAAAAATGAAACCTATGAAAAGAACGTAAACGTAACTTATAAGTGTTCTTCAAAAAACCACAAAATGTGTATAACCAATTACACTCCCTATTGCTTTATTAAATTATCGTTATTAAGCAATAGGGGGGGATAATTAAAAGATATTAAAAGAATCTTAAGATAACTACTTCACAGTAGCCTTTATATATGCTTTTCCTGCTGGATTAACCGCATCTTTTTCATACATCGGCGAATATTTTCCAGAAGGAAGGTCCATTAATACAAACGCATTACACTTTCTGCCTGCAATAACCTTATCAGTAGTTGCCGTATTAATCGCTGTTGCAAGCATACTGGCAAGAGCACCAAAACTACCACTTCCAGCATTAACACTTGTATCTACTTTTATTTGTCCTTCACGAGTATATAAGGTTTTTCCTGTTTTTGTGGAACGCAAGATATATTCTACTTTAACCGTTAACTGACCAAGCAAGTTGTTGCGACGCCAATCTTTAATAATAGTAAACATAGCGGCATCTGCATTAAGTATTGTTCTAAAAGGAGTCAAATCACCTTCAAGAAATAATTCCGCATCATAAGCACTTTCTTGCTGGAACATTTCCATGGTTAAATAAGGCGAATATACATAGTAACCCTTCTCACACAACGGATAATACATTGTAGTATAAAAATAGTCCTTTGCTTCTGCGTGCACAGTTTGGT
>CALFGU010000047.1 GCA_937877685.1 uncultured Prevotella sp. | reverse complement strand
GAAGTTGTTGCTCCGAAGGACATTTTTAAATCGGATGAACTTGAGTTTGTTGATTGAGGTTCTGGAGAACACGAATCTCACGAATTTCACGAAACCTCTGTCTTTCAGTATTTTTTGCTAATCGCATACGAATTTACACGAATGCCATGCGGGCATAATCTCCTCAGAACCTTATAACCTAAAATTAGAGAGTAGTTAGTAGAGAGTAGTTAGTAGCACCATCCGGAGTGCCGTCCCGCATGGACTCCTCACTCCTCACTCCTCACTCCTCACTTTCTCATAACCTCAAAACCTCAGAACCTCTTAACCTCAGAACTTCTTAACCTCAAGAACATTCACTATGAGTTTACATATTGAAACCGCAATCAAATGCCTTCGCGATGAGTCGGACGCTATTCTTGGATTGATTCCCTTGTTAGATGAAAATTTTGACAAGGCCGTGGAATTAATCCTCGCAAGTAAGGGTAAATTGGTCGTGACTGGCGTAGGAAAGAGCGGACATATTGGTGCGAAGATTGCAGCAACACTTGCTTCTGTGGGCACTCCAAGTTTCTTCGTAAATCCTCTTGAT
Source organism: uncultured Prevotella sp. (assembly GCA_937877685.1). Taxonomy (GTDB): domain Bacteria; phylum Bacteroidota; class Bacteroidia; order Bacteroidales; family Bacteroidaceae; genus Alloprevotella. The sequence goes on along the minus strand of CALFGU010000047.1, from coordinate 23,287 downwards.
GCGTTTCACGGAGACTTAGGAATGATTCAGCAGGAAGACGTAGTGTTGGCCATTTCTAATTCAGGTCACACCGACGAATTACTGCGCTTCCTTCCTTACTTTATTGACCGTGGCATTCCTGTAATTGGCATGAGCGGTAATCCGCAATCGCTTCTTGCGCAGTATAGTACGGCACATTTGAATATCGCAGTTGAGCGTGAGGCTTGCCCATTGAATCTAGCTCCGACAAGTTCAACGACGGCAACCTTGGCGCTTGGCGATGCCTTGGCCTGTGCGCTTATCGTGGCACGCAAATTCCAGGCTAAGGATTTTGCACAGTATCATCCCGGCGGTTCGCTCGGTCGTCGCTTGTTGACAAAGGCGAAAAACGTGATGCGTACGGATGATCTGCCAGTGGTTCCGCCCACGATGTTGCTCAGTGAGGCGGTGATTCACATGACGGGTGGTCGTCTCGGCTTGTGTGTTGCCGTTGAGGAGGATAAAGTTCAGGGAATTATTACGGATGGTGATGTGCGCCGTGCGATGCAAAATTCTCAGGATAAGTTCTTCAAACTTACCGTGGCGGATATTATGTCGAAAAATCCGAAATGCGTAACTCCTGAAACGAAGATTCACGCTATTGAAAAACTCTTCCAGCAACACAAGATTCACTGTGTGCTCGTGACGGATGAGAATAACCATTTGGTTGGTCTTGTTGACTCGTTCAGCACAATGTTGTAGGGGGAGGTTTTAAGGTTATAAGGTTTTTAGGGGATTTAGTCCCTTTAAAGTCAAGTTACACATTCCGCATGGTCCTTACAACCTCATAACCTTACAACCTCAAAACCTCAAAGAATAACTATTCATGCAACGATTTATATTTACATTCTTATTATTTATCATCAGTGGAATCGCTTTTGCTCAACAGGGCCGAAGCGATTCTGCTGTTGTTTCGTTTCTCCGAGAAAATTTTGATGTGCGTTTTTCGGGGAATAATAGTGTGGTGTTTTTCAAAACAGGGCAAGAGAAATTTGATGACCTCTTTAAGGCAGTCAAGCAAGCCAAGAAGAGCATTCACATGGAGTATTTCAACTTCCGTAATGACTCCATTTCTGCCCTTCTTTTCGACCTTTTGGCGGAAAAAGCCGCAGAGGGCGTTGAGGTGAGAGCACTCTATGATGGTTTCGGTAATTGCTCGAACGACCGTCCCTTGAAGCAACATCATTTGGATTCACTCCATCGCCGTGGTATCCAAATTAAGGAGTTCGACCGCTTGGCCTTTCCGTTTTTTCAGAATAGTTTCTTTCGCGATCACCGAAAGGTGGTGGTGATTGACGGACTCATTGCTTACACAGGCGGAATGAATGTGGCGGACTACTACGTTGTGGGCAAACCTGAGTTTGGCGCCTGGCGCGATTTGCATTGTCGCATTGAGGGAGACGCTGTTGCTGAGTTGCAGAAGGTGTTTATGGACTTCTGGAACGACGTTGTGGACGACAATCTCCAAGGCACGCAGTATTACCCCGGAGAGCGCCGAGCGCAAGATTATTTCACGGGACTGAAAGTGGATACCACCTCTTCGGCAGGTTCTAAAGTGATTGGTGTAGTCAATCGCATCCCTCGCCAGTCGGCACGCATTATGGAGCAAACCTTTATTGAAATTCTTGATAATGCGCAACATCGTGTGCAACTCATTAATCCTTATTTCACACAGACTCCCAAGGTGGTGCGTGCCTTTAAGCGAGCGTTGAAACGCGGAGTGAAGATGGAGATTATGGTTTCTGCAGCCTGCGACATCCCAGTTACACCGAACGTTACGGAATATTATTGTAACGAATTTGCTAAATTAGGTGCTGACATCTATGTCTTTCATGGTGGTTTCCATCATTCAAAGGTGATGATGGTAGATGATAGTTTCCTTTTCTTAGGCAGTGCGAACCTTAACGGACGCAGTTTGAAAATGGATTATGAGTGCAACGTCCTAATCGCAGACCCTGCCGCCACTCAAGCAATGCAAACCATCTTTGAGCAAGATAAGGCAGAGCAATGCACCCTTATGACGCCTGCTGATTACCGAAAGAAACCCAAAATGCGTCGCTTCTGGAATTGGTTGTATCATCTTTCGTCTCCTATATTATAAAGATAGGTGCGGAAGTGCGTTTATAAGAGGTAAGTAATGCAAAGGGGTTGTAGCAAAAGTTTGAGTTGTGTATTTAATGACGTTGCACGTCTGTGTGGAAGTAATAGCGTCACTTAAAAACATGAGTGCAGATTTTGCAAAATTTAATAATATTGCTACCTTTGCAAAGTTTTAGTTAACAATATTCAATGCTACATTATAGAACTATCCTAAATAAGCAGTCTGATAACTGGGTGGTGATGATTCATGGAGCAGGTGGAAGTATTGAAGTGTGGTATCGACAAGTAGTTGATTTTGCACGCCATTTTAATCTATTATTGGTAGATTTAGCTGGGCATGGCGAATCAGGTGCTATTGATATGACCGAAGGATTCAATTTCCCGCAAGCGGCCGAACAGGTTATGGAGGTCGTGAATCACCTAAAGATTAAGACGTGTCATTTTATGGGACTCTCTCTGGGTTCCATAGTTGTGCGTCTTATTGCTCAGAGATACCCAGAAAGAGTGACGAGCATGGTGATGGCTGGAGCTGTCACTAAATTAGGTATTAGACTTCAGGCGTTGATTCGTATTGCAACAACATTTAAGCACATTCTTCCTTATGGTTTTGTAAAACGCATTTTGGCGGAGTTTATAATCCCTCAAGAGAAGTATCGCGGTTCAAGAAACTTGTTTCTTAATTGTGCGGAAAAAGTATCGTATGATAGTTTTGTGAGTTGGATTAAATTGGGAACTGGAATTGCTGAGCGCATTAAGAATTTGTTTCAAGAGCAGGTTTCAATCCCTACGCTTTACATTATGGGTGAGGACGACGCGCTCTTCTTGCGTCACGTGCGCAATACGGTAAGTCGTAGCAAAGGCAATCATGTTTCTCTCGCAATCGTTCCTGATGCGGGGCATGTTTGTAATGTCGATAACAAGACTTGCTTTAATCAGTTGACTATTGATTTTATCCGCCAGGTAGATACGAGTGTGGCATAAAATTAAGGTATGAAAGTTCTTTATGAACCACTTATAGCAAATTATAAATCAAGAAAATAAATAAAACTCCGATTGCCGTGTGGCAGTCGGAGTTTTTTATGTCTCGTAAACAGTTTCTAAACTTTTCAATAGAAGGAACAGTTTACTTCTTTTCGTTCATAATTTCGTCAATGTACTTCATCATCTCTTCTCCACGAAGTCCGCGCTTAAGAATTGTGCCATCGGGGGCGATGAGCATGATATGGGGAATGGACTTTACGTTGTAGAGTGTAGCGCCATTCTCTTTAACATGAGCAGGAATGTGAATCTGTGGATATTCAATGCCTTGTAGTTTCAAGGTGCCCTTAAATTGCTCTTCGTTGTCAGAAATGTTTACGCCGAGAACGGTAAGGCCTTTATCCTTATACTTATTGTGAAGTTTTACTAAGTTGGGCATTTCAGCCTTGCAGGGACCGCACCATGATGCCCAGAAATCTACCAACACGTAGTTGTCTTTACCTACAAAATCAGAGAGTTTTACGAGTTTGCCCGTTTCTGAAAGTCCTCCGAAGTTGGTGAAGGGTTTGCCTTCTTTGGTCTTGTCTTTGATGAGGAGTTCTTCTCTCAAGGATTGAACAATGGCATTGTCCTTAGCATATTTCACTTCGTTACACATAGAGTCAATTTGCTCCAAAGTGGGGTAGAGGACGCGAGCCGTCATGCCGAAAATGACTGCACCAATTTGGTTGTCCTTATTTGCAGAAATCTCTGCGCGATAATAAGCGTAGAGTTTGTCATATTCTCCCTTCTTGAAATTACGAATAGAATCAGGAGTCATGTTCGCCTCATACAATTTGTTTTCCTTCTCACGCATAGCCGCCGCCTGCTTAGCAATGCTATCCAGGATGGTGTTATACTTGTCGTTCAATCCTCCATTGTCAGTGGGCTTGATGGGCGATTCGGTTGCGTTAATCTTAATGTTGCTACCGTTTTCAACAAAAACAACGGTGCGTTGGCTTCCCATGTGGACAAGGTAAACTTTTTGGTCGCTAATGGTGTCTGAGAACGTGAATTTACCTTTACTGATAAGGCAAGAGTCAAGAAATTCTTCCTTGTCATTCATAAGGTAAGCATAGGTGCTATCTAACTGTTCCGTGATAGTGCCTTCAATTGTAAATCCTTTACTATCGCAACTTGCAATTATGAAAGGGAGTACAAGCAGAATGAGTTTCTTCATGAGGTAAAAAGGGGAATTGGTAAATGATTTTTACTGAAACAAGAGACCGTGCCTAGCGCACAGTCTCTTGTAAATGGGATGTTTTTAGAAGTTTTCTGCCTTAAGTTGGAAGTAGCTTTGGGGATGGTCGCAAACGGGGCAAATAACGGGAGCGTCCTTACCCACCATGATGTGACCACAATTAAGACACTGCCAAATAGCATCGCCTTCGCGGCTGAACACTAACTTGCCTTCAACATTAGCAAGGAGTTTGCGATAACGTTCTTCGTGTTCGCGTTCAACGGCTGCCACAAGTTCAAATTTGTTAGCGATTTCTTCAAAACCTTCTTCGCGAGCTTCCTTAGCGAATGTTGCATACATGTCAGTCCATTCGTAGTTTTCGCCATTAGCTGCGTCAAGGAGGTTTTCAGCAGTTGAGGGCACACCATCGTGAAGGAGTTTGAACCACATCTTAGCGTGTTCCTTTTCGTTAGCAGCAGTTTCTTCAAAAATATTTGCGATTTGCACGAATCCTTCCTTCTTTGCCTTTGAAGCATAGTAAGAATACTTGTTGCGTGCCATTGATTCACCAGCAAATGCTGTAAGGAGGTTTTGTTCTGTCTTAGAACCTTTCAATGTTTTCATGGGGATATGAATTTTTAAATGTTTGTGAGTTTTAATATTGTTGCTTAAAAGTGGATTGTTGTCCGAGTGAAGGGTGTGCAATTCGGTGTTGGAAATAAGGCGTTCTTTGGGTGTAAAAACAAAACGTAATTTAGGGGAAATTCTTTGAGGGTTAAGGAAAATTCTTTGAGGTTAAATTTGTCCTAAATCTAATTTAGTTTTGAAACCAAAAGAGTGGGGGATGCGCCTTTCGGATTCGCCCGGGATTGCTTCTCAAATTCGCCTTCTTTGGATTGAAGCAAAATTACGTTTTTCCTCCAATCTGAAAAGCAATTTGGGATGAAATTTTGAGTTGATGAAGATAAAACCCGATTTTTAACATAATATAATAAAATAAATTCCTAATTTTGGTGAGAATATAGCGTAGAGCAGTTGGTGAGATTCACCGCCTGTTCGCAACACTTACCTTAAAACAGATTAACATGATGTCCGAAAAAAGAAGTTTGGTTTCTATCAACACATTGTCTCGCGAAAAGATTTTGCAGTTGATTCAGCGTGCTGAAGAGTTTGAGAAGAATCCCAATAGTAAAATCCTTGATGGAAAAATTGTTGCTACACTTTTCTTTGAACCTTCAACGCGTACGCGCCTTAGTTTTGAAACTGCTGCCAACCGCCTTGGCGCAAAAGTTATTGGTTTTGCTGACCCAAAGATTACGAGTGGTACGAAGGGCGAAACCTTAAAGGATACCATCATGATGGTGCAAAACTATGCGGATGTCATTGTGATGCGCCACTATTTGGAAGGTGCTGCGCTTTATGCAAGTGAGGTGGCAAAAGTTCCCATTATCAATGCTGGTGATGGCGCTAATCAACACCCCACTCAGACAATGCTCGACCTCTATAGCATTTATAAAACTCAAGGAACGCTTGATAATCTCAACGTGTTCCTCGTGGGCGACTTGAAATACGGACGTACGGTGCACTCGCTCCTTATGGCGCTTCGCCATTTCAACCCTACGTTCCACTTCATTGCACCTAAGGAACTCGCTATGCCCGAAGAGTATAAGGCGTATTGCCGTGAGAACGGAATCAAGTACGTAGAGTATGAAGAGTTTAATGAAGACGTGATTGCCGAAGCCGACATTCTTTACATGACTCGTGTGCAACGCGAACGCTTTACTGACTTGATGGAATACGAACGCGTAAAGGATGTGTACATCCTCAAGGCTTCGATGCTCTCTAAGGCACGTGAAAACATGAAAATCCTCCATCCGCTTCCTCGTGTGAATGAAATTGCTTACGATGTGGATGATGATCCTCACGCATACTATTTCCAGCAGGCGCAAAACGGACTTTATGCCCGCGAAGCGATTATTTGCGATGTGTTAAATATGTAAGAGTACAACGTACAGAGTACAAAGTACAACTCCATGCGGACTTAATTTAGAGTACAACTTACGGCGTGTAGCGTACAACTTCATGCGGATTCTAATACTCGGATTAAACTGTTCTCTGTAATCTGTTCTCTGTACTCTAACCTAAAACCTTTTCCCTCATGAATCAAGAATTAATGGTTGCTGCCATAGAAAATGGCACCGTTATTGACCATATTCCCAGCAATAAACTTTTTGAAGTCATCAGCCTTCTTGGTCTTCAGGATTTGAAGTCAACGGTGATGATTGGTTATAACTTGGTCAGCAAAAAGATGGGCAATAAGAGCCTTGTAAAAATTGCCGACCGTTATTTTACCGATGCCGAACTCAATCGTTTAGCTGTAGTGGCGCCTAACGTAAACCTTTCTATCATCAAGAATTTTGATGTTGTAGAAAAGCGCCAAGTGCATCTCCCCAACGAAATCGTAGGCGTTGTGAAGTGTGGCAATCCCAAGTGTATTACGAACAACGAACCCATGAAGACTCGCTTCCACGTTTCTGAAAAGAACAGTGGCGTGATTTGTTGCCACTATTGCAGTCGTGAGCAAGTGTTGGACAAGGTGAAGTTGGTTTAATTGCAAAGATAAAACCTTAATGGCAGATTTTTTAGACGTTGTGAAGCGTCGCCGAAGCATTCGCAAGTACCAAGATGCTTCGCTCACGTCCGACGAAGTGGTTGCGTTGATGACACCCGTGTTATATTCCCCCAGTTCTAAGGGAAAGCAAGCGGTGGAGTTCGTTTTGGTCGAACAAAAAGACATGCTCGAGCGCCTCTCTCAGGCAAAACCCCGATTTGGTACGATGATAGCGGGCGCATCTTTGGCAGTCGTCATCTGTGGTCGGATGGACATCTCCGACGTATGGATTGAAGACGCCTCAATTGCGGCTACGATGCTCCTTTTATCCGCCGAAAATTGCGGATTAGGCGCTTGCTGGGTGCAGATTCGCGAACGCTTGCAAGAAGATGGCAGTCCTGCATCGCTTGCCGTGAGAGATTTGCTCCACCTTAAGCCAGAGCAGGAACCACTTTGCATTGTGGCGGTAGGCAAAAAGGCACAGGACGTGCCGCCTCACGCTGAGGAGGACTTGCGTTGGGAACGCTTGATTATTCACGAGAATTAATTGTTACAGCATGGGAGAACGTGCCCGTTTACTCCCTCTTGTAGTCGATGAAAATAGTCATTTTAGGTGCCGGAAATGTTGCAACCCATCTTTCGAGAGCGTTGCATCATGCAGGGCACGAAATAGTTGCCGTTTATAGCAGAACGTTAGAACATGCTCAAGAAGTTGCCACGCCCGTAAGTGCTGTGGCAACCTCTTGTGTAGAAATCCTACCTCCTGCTGAAGTCTATATCCTTTCGGTTAAAGATGATGCCCTGCGAGGAGTGCTTTCAGAATTGATTAGTTCTCACCCCGCCGCCCTTTGTTTACACACAGCGGGCAGTGTGCCCCTCTCCGTTTACGATGGGATAGTTTCGCGTGGCGGGGTGCTTTACCCCATGCAGACGTTCTCTAAGTCGGTTCCCGTTGACTTCCAAAGATTGCCCCTTTACATTGAGGCAACGGATGCGGAAACGCTTGACGTGGTGCGCAAGATTGCTTTATCTTTGAGCGAAAACGTAACCGAATTGAGCAGTGAAGACAGAAGATACCTTCACTTAGCTGCAGTTTTTGCTTGTAACTTTACAAACCATTGTTACGCTCTTGCCGAAGAGATTATGGCAAAGGTAAACTTGCCCTTCTCCGACTTGCTTCCGCTCATTGAAGCAACGACGCGGAAACTGACTACGACGCCCCCACTTCAGGGACAAACAGGGCCCGCCGTGCGCCGAGATGAAACGGTCATGAAAGCACAAATCTCCCTACTTTCGGAGAATGAACGTATGCAAAATATTTACAAACTTCTGAGTGAGAGTATTATGAGCAAGGGGTAGTGTACTTTTATAGAGTACAGATAACAGAGTACAGAGTACAACTACCTTGCGGATACTTATGCTACAACTACATGCTCTATGGTTCTCGACTTTAGCAACCTTAAAGACTTTAATGACCTTAAAGACCTTAGAAACTTTAAAGTCTATAGCATCCCGCACGGTCTTAAAACCTTAAAACCTCTCGACCTCAAAACCTTATAAATTATGATTAACTACGATTTGACAAAAATAAAGGCAATCGCTTTCGATGTTGACGGTGTGTTGAGTTCCAATCTCGTAACGCTCGGAACGGATGCTCAACCCATGCGTACAGCTAATATTAAAGACGGTTACGCTATGCAATTAGCCGTAAAAAAAGGTTTGAACCTCGCCATCATTACGGGAGGCAAGAGCGAGGCTGTGCGTCAGCGCTACGTGGGACTCGGACTTCAGAATGTGTTTATGGGAGTCAGTGTGAAGATTGCCGTTTATAAGCAGTGGTTAGAGGAAAGTGGTTTGAACCCCGAGGAAGTTATTTACGTGGGTGACGACATTCCCGACTACGAAGTGATGAAGCATTGCGGATGTCCCTGTTGCCCTTCCGACGCAGCGCCTGAAATCAAGCAGATTGCTACATACGTGAGCGACAAAGCGGGAGGTATGGGTTGCGGACGCGATATTATTGAGCAGGTTCTCCGAGCTCAGGGACTTTGGATGAGTGATGCTGAAGCCTTTGGTTGGTAGTATTTTCAGAGCTACTTATGTATGAGCGAAATACAGAATCCCCTTGTTGCGCATTTGAGCAACTATAAAATCATACTTGCGAGTAATTCGCCGCGTCGCAAAGAATTGTTGGCGCAACTCGGATTGGAATTTACCGTGCGAACTCTCGCGGATGTGGATGAGAGTTTCCCCCAGGGATTAACGAATGAAGCAACTGCTTGCTATATTGCTAAAAAGAAGGCCGAGGCACATGCCGCGAAAATGGCGGAAGATGAACTCATCATCACGGCAGATACGATTGTTTGTTCCGAAGGAAAGGTGCTCGGTAAGCCCGTTGATGAAGCCGATGCCAAACTCATGCTCCAACAACTTGCTGGGCGTACGCACCAAGTCGTAACGGGTGTGGCCATTGTGACAAAGGCGAAGCAAATGGACTTTGCCGTGACGAGCGATGTGACGTTTGCCCCTTTGACTGACCAAGAAATTGATTATTACGTGGCACACTATCGCCCCATGGATAAAGCTGGTGCTTACGGCATCCAAGAGTGGATTGGTCTTGTGGCAGTTGAAGAATTGCGTGGCAGTTTCTTTAACGTCATGGGGTTACCTGTGCAACGCCTTTACAGCATTTTGAAAGATTTTTAGGTGCTTACTTTTCTCTGTAATTCAGTTGGTTACGATTCATTGTGACGCATCCAAAATTATAAGTAACTTAATTGAAACTATTAGTGACTTAGTTTTCATTATAAGTAACTTAGTTTTTCCAAAGTGAGATAGTTTTTCAACAAACTCACGAACCTCAATTTATAACTCAAACTTAAATCTTATGATAAAGAAAATTTTTCTTCCTATTTTTGCCTTAGCCCTCGGTTTGGTAAGCTGCGAAAGAGATGACGATAAGTACACATCAACTTGTCCAGTTATTCACGACATGACCTTTAAGTCGGTGGTTACAGAAACCGACCGCATTGTTGCCGGTGAAAAGTTTGTGGCAACCGTAGAGCAAGCACAGCGTGGCCATTTGCTTTACAAGGCAGAATATAAGTGGAGCGACGGTCGTAATGAGGGTATTCATAAACCTACTTTCACTACTGTGGTTTACGATCACTATTCTAACAACCCCTCTGACACAATCGTTTTCAACAAAGAAGGAGACTATCAAGTGAAACTCGTGGCTAAGTATCACATTTCAGGTAATGCCGACCCCTCAGTGGTAAAGACAACTGAAATATCCGGAGGTCAGGTGCAGTATCAGTTGCCTTCGTGGATGTATTACTTGGTCACTGTTACGAAAAAAGTACGTGTGTATCCCGCTCCCTAATTCAATAAGGAGTCCATTCGTGTGATTTTTTGCGCCAACTGCTTATGTATGTGCGCAGAATAATTTATTTTTGCCAAAGATTTGATTGCGAACATGGTTGAGTAACCAATTCGCTACTAATAGTAATGCCCTTGTGGCAAATTCCAATTAACGAATCAATTAATTATGACAGCATTTGTATTTCCCGGTCAAGGCTCACAGTTTGTGGGTATGGGTAAGGACCTTTACGAAAATAATGCCCTTGCAAAGGAACTCTTTGAAAAGGCTAATGATATTCTTGGTTTCCGCATCACAGATATTATGTTTGAAGGTACAGATGAGGAACTCAAGCAAACTAAGGTGACGCAGCCTGCCGTATTCCTTCATAGCGTAATCTCAGCGCTTTGCCTCGGTGACGAATTTAAACCCGCCATGGTGGCTGGTCATTCTCTCGGTGAACTTTCTGCGCTTACAGCTGCGGGATGTCTTTCTTTCGAAGACGGATTAAAGCTCGTTGCTGCCCGTGCTCTTGCGATGCAAGCGGCATGTGAAGCCGTTCCTGGCACAATGGCGGCTGTTATTGGTTTGTCTGATGAACAGGTAGAAGCAATCTGTAAGGAAGTTTCTACTCCTGAAGCGCTCGTTATCCCTGCAAATTACAATTGTCCCGGACAGTTGGTGATTTCAGGTGAAAAGTCGGCTATTGAAGCGGCTTGTGCGAAGTTGAAAGAGGCAGGTGCGAAGCGCGCACTTGTACTTCCCGTTAGCGGAGCGTTCCACTCTCCTTTGATGCAGCCAGCTAAGGACGAATTGGAGGCAGCTATTGCGAAGACAACTTTTAATAAGCCCATCTGTCCCGTGTATCAGAATGTAGATGGTGCCGCTCACGAATGCCCCGAAACCATTAAGGCAAACCTCATTCAGCAATTGACAGCAAGTGTGCTTTGGACAAAGGAAGTTCAAAATATGATTGCTGCTGGCGCTACTGAGTTTGTAGAATGCGGTCCAGGTAAGGCCCTTCAGGGAATGATTGTTAAGATTTCGCGTGACGTTACTGTTCGTGGATTGTAATGCTTATATAATTTAGCACAGCAAATGTGTGAGTGCCTTGTCGTAAATCTTTGCGATGAAGCACCCACACATTTGTTCGTATATTTCAACAAAACACAAAAAACTGACTATGAATATTTATCAAGTGCTTCCTCGTTTGTTTGCTAACCGAGGAGGTAAAAACGTAAAGTGTGGCACGCTCGCAGAAAACGGATGTGGTAAGATGAATGACTTTACCGCAGAGGTGTTAGAGCGTATCCACGAAAGCGGTTACTCACATATTTGGTACACAGGTCTTTTGGAGCACGCCACAAAGACAAGTTATGCTAACTATGGTATTCTTGAAGACAATCCTGTGGTAGTTAAGGGTGAGGCTGGTTCTCCTTATGCCATTAAAGACTATTATGACATCGACCCCGACTTAGCGGTGGATGTGCCTAACCGAATGAAGGAATTCGAAGCGCTTGTTGAGCGTACCCATGAGGCAGGTTTGAAGATGGTAATCGACTTTGTACCGAATCATGTGGCACGTCAGTATAAGTCGGATGCAAAGCCTGCGCGCACAAAGGACCTTGGTCAGACCGATGACCAAGCAAAGGGATTTGATGCCCAAAATAATTTCTATTATATCCTTGGCGAGGCGCTTCATACGGACTTTACGACTGACGCTAAGAATTCCTACGAGGAACTTCCCGCAAAGGCAACGGGTAATGACTGCTTCCATGCGTGGCCCAACTGTAATGACTGGTATGAAACCGTAAAGTTGAATTACGGTGTGGATTATTGTGGTGGTGGCGTGAAGCATTTTTCACCCATTCCCAATACCTGGAAGAAGATGACGGCAATCTTGCAATTCTGGGCAAAGAAGGGCGTTGATGCTTTCCGTTGTGACATGGCGGAAATGGTGCCCGTGGAATTTTGGAAGTATGCCATTAAGGAGGTGAAGAAGAAGTTCCCCGCCATTCAGTTTATTGCCGAGGTTTATAACCCTAACGAATATCGCAATTATATTAAGGTCGGTGGGTTTGACTATCTCTATGACAAGGTAGGTCTTTACGATACGCTCCGTGCCATTGTTTGTCACCAGCAACCTGCTGCTGCTATCACAGGAGCTTGGCAAGCGGTGGATGATATCCATGACCACATGCTTGATTTCTTGGAAAATCATGACGAACAGCGTATTGCTTCAAACTTCTTTGCTACTGTTCCCGAGAAAGCGAAACCTGCACTCATCGTAAGCGCTTTGATGCGTGAAAATCCCTTGATGATTTACGCCGGTCAGGAAATTGGTGAACCCGGTATGGATGAAGAAGGCTTCTCTGGCAGAGACGGTCGCACCACTATCTTTGACTATTGGCACGTAGCGAAACTTCATAAACTTCTTGACGGAGGTAATGACTTTACAGAGCAAGAGCAGGAACTTTATGACTATTATAAGAAGGTGCTCCGCTTGCGTAATGAAGAGGATGCCTTTAATAATGGTCTTTTCTACGACTTGATGTATGTGAATTACGATGGTGAGCAAGGATTAAATCCCAGTCGCAATTTCGCATTCCTCCGTCGCAGCAAGGAAAGTACGATTTTGGTAGTCGTAAACTTCGATGAATATCCCACAACTATCGGTGTGCGTATCCCCGAACACGCTTTTGAATTCCTTTCTCTCCAAGAGGGCACACACTGTGCTACGGACTTGCTCACCGATGAGGTGCAAGTCATCAACCTTGAGGTTGACGGCTTTACAAAAGTGACCATGCCCAGTTGGGGTGCGACAGTGTTGAAATTTTAATTTGAGGTTTTAAGGTTATGAGGTTTTTAAGGTTGTAAGGACTATGCAGTCCGAATAGTCTTAAAACCTCAAGCCCTCAAAATCAAATTAAGGTTGTAAGGACTAAGGTTATGAGAACGTGGAGGTATCTAATCCGAATGGTCTTATAACCTTATAATCTCAAAACTCAAATTAAGGTTGTAAGGACTAAGGTTATGAGGTTATAGGACTATCCAGTCCGAATGGTCTTATAACCTAAAAAACTTAAAACCTCAAAACCTTATAAATTATGTCTTCCGTTTGGATCAGCGCCCTCGCCTTGTGTGGCGCCTCACTTATAGGTTCATTGCTGGGGTTTCTCATTAAGGAACTCCCACATCGTTGGAACGACACCGTAATGGGCTATTGTGCAGGCGTAATGCTTGCTGCCTCCATCGTAGGTCTTATTCTTCCCGCCTGTGAAGGTGTAGCACTTAGTGGGTGGTGGATGATTGTTGGCGGCGTTTTGGGCGGCGCACTCTTCCTAAATCTTTTAGACCACGTTACTCCCCACTTACATCACATCACGGGTCTAGACCCCGAACAGCATGCTACGAATGCTTCGCTCAATCGCGTACTTCTTTTCGTTTTAGCGATAGCCCTTCACAAATTACCCGAAGGCATTGCTGCCGGAATCAGTTTTAACGCTGAGGAAGTTTCAAATGCATGGGCAGTAACGGCTGGTTTGTCCTTGCAAAACGTACCTGAGGGGATGGTAGTGATTTCTCCGCTTCTTTTATTAGGTGTCAGTCGTTGGCGCACCTTACTTATTTCCTTGACTATCGGAGGTCTGGAAATCGTAGGTGTATGGATCGGTTATGCTGCAGGGGCTATTTCGCAAATGTTACTCCCCGCGATGCTCGCTTTTGCCGGTGGCGCGATGCTTTATGTCGTGAGTGATGAGATGATTCCCGAAACGCACGCTCATGGTTACCAAAAGTCGGCCACTTATGCCCTTTTGCTCGGTTTCCTTTCACTTGTGTTTATGGAAAACTTCTTTGCATAACCTCATTTAAGTTTTTAGAAACAATAAAGGCGACATGCTACATTGAGCGTGTCGCCTTTATTCTTGTTTGAACGTTTTACTTGCTCAGCAAACTATCAATTGTTTGCACGAGTTCCTTGAATTCCGTTTCTTCAAATCTGCGTGTGAGTTTCACAATTTTGCCTTCGCGGTCAATAAGTACGTTGCGCGTAATACCAGATTGACGAAGGGCATAACTTGAGAAGGCATTGGCAGCCGTATCCAAAACCATGGGGTAGGTAGTTCCCAATTTTTGAATGTAGGTTTCCACTTTCTCTTTCGTTTCTTCGCGATCCACGCCTACGAGTACGAAATCCTTATTGTCCTTATGGCGTTGCCAAATCTCACGTTCGATATGCGGCATTTCCTTACGGCAGATGCCACACCAACTTGCCGTAAATTGAAGCATAACTACCTTACCGCGTTGCTCGGAAAGCGTGAAAGTGTTGCCATCTGTCATGGGCAATGAAAAGTCAGGCGCTGTGTCGCCCACCTTTACGATATACTCATGCTCGTAAACAATCGTGTCAGTTGTCGCAGAGGCACTATCTTCTGCATGAGTCGCAGCGCTGTCGCTGGAATTATCTGCTACTGGATTAGTTCCCGTGCCGCCACAAGCCATTATCAGACCTGCGCTTACAGTTAAGAATAACGTGTGGATAAATGTCTTTTTCATAGGAATCACTTAATTAGGAAATGATGAATTTTTGAGAAGACAAAGTTAGTTATTATTTTACACACAAGCAGAACCGTTTCGCAGATTTCCGTCAATAATTGACTTCTCACTTAACCAAACAGATAGTGCTCTGAATTTGAATGTTTTGTGTACATATAGGTTTTCGGTGTTCTTAACCCTCAAATTCTAGTTCCTAAGTACCCAAATAAGAAGCACAATAAGTATGATTGTTTTTCCTATAAGTGGTTTTGTTTTGGGAGATATAGAAACTAAAAATTGGGTGCGTCAAAACGGATTTTGATACACCCAATTAAATTGAAAGAATTGCCTAAATTGTGTTTGAATGAGAATCAGGCAATCTGTGCTTATTCTTTCTTATGTTTGAATGAGAATCAAGCAAACTATGATTACTCTTTCACAAAACCTTCTACGCGTTCCATTTTGAATTTTTCCTTATTCCAATGGAAAGGTTTGTAGGCCTTTGAGCGCTTGATTTTGTTCTTGCGGAAAACAAGACCATTTACCGACTTCGCATAAAGAATGGGTTCGTCGAAGGTGGTGAACTTGTTGTTTTCAATAACGATGTTGGAGTGGAAGTACTGCTTTTGGTCGTTCAAACGTGGGATTTCGGGATAAATGGAAATCACGGCGTTGGTGAACTGATAGTAACTCGTAAGCGCATTTACGAACTTGTTCTTGCGGATAATAACATCCTTGCATGAACCTGACTCATACCAACCATTGCAATCGCCACAAAGGAGAATTGCTGTACCAGAAGTGTGGTCGAAAAGGTTGTTTTCACAAACCGTGTGGCGCGGACTGCTGAACAAAGCACCGCGAGCGCGGTTATTGCGTACTACGTTTTCGGCAAAGTAAACTGTAGGTGTCCATGTAAGGTTTTCAATGCCGTAATCTTGAGTTGCAAGTTCCAACGTTTTCTCCATCGGGCGACTCAAAGTGATGATAAATTCTTTGCAACCCTTTACGGTTTCTTTGTCTGCGGGACGTATTTCGCGGATGGTGTAGACTTCTTCGTGCTCTTCCATAGTGTAGGCAGAAACAAAGCGAATGGTGTCACCCACATCGCCCCATGCAAAACCATAAGCCTGACCGTGTTCGAAGGCACAACGAATGGTTTGTGCGTTAATCACTTCCTTCACCTTGAGATAGACACCGTGGATGTTGATAGCGTCATCCATCATGCCTTCATAAAGACCGTTTACCGAGCGAATGTGCCCCTTACATTGTGAGAAGTGAGTTGCGTCGGCCTGTGTAGTGAAATAGCGGGGATCTTTTTTGCCACGGAGACATACGTTAAAACCATCGAGCGTAATGTCTGTGCAACGTTGCGCGATGAGTCCCATACCTTCGGCATAATGCACGTTAACGTCCTGAAGCGTTGTTTGATTGTCATGATCAAGAACGATGCCGGGGCAAGGACGATAGTAAGTGCGGAACGTAACAATCGTACCTGGCTTCACCTTATTTTCTTTCCACTGAGGCGCACGATACGTGTTGTCGCCTAAGTCTTGAACTCCCTCTGAAATAACCCAAAGGTCGCCCGTTTGATAGGCAATGTGGCGTGTCTTCTTCTCAAAGTTCATACCTGAATTGGGTTGCATGGCCCAGTCAGAACCATAGACTTCAAAGCGTCCGTTTTGTCCGATGCGGTGTTCCACCCATGGCGCCATCTTGAATGTTGTTCCTTCTTCAGGAGTGTTTGAAAGGATTTCTGCCTGAGTGATTTGGGGGTCAGAGAAGTCAACAGAGAAATTACAGAGTGTGGTGTTCGTGCAATTTACTACGTAGAAGGGAATCATACGTCCCGTGAAGAGGAACTCAGCTCCGCACCCGTCGAGCGTAAGATTCGTCCAACCATCGAGGTGAAAACCTATTTTGCGAAGGGGAGACTGATCGTGGTTGGAAATATAGTATTCATACCCCTTAGCATCCGTAGCGCTAAAGGTGTAAGTGCCCTTTCCGAAGCGAAGTGTCACTTCATCTTCAGGCGAAACCGATGCCTTAATCTTGGTCAACGCATCGTGGAGAATGGTTGAGGAATTGGCTTGATTGGGCAAGAGACCATAGTCCGCCATATTTACTACCACCTTCTCTGCATAGACCGAAGACGCGAGGAGAGAGAGTGCAAGGAGAGTCTTTTTCATGTTTTAATTAATGAGTTTTTTATAGATAGGTTAAGGTAAAAGTCAGGGGTGACAACAAGTGATGTGTGGAAGGGGGAGTGGCAGATAACTTGAAGCGTTAATGATGTTGCCTCCATTATTTCCCTTCAGGCACCACCATATCCAAGTTTACGAGTCCGCCAGTCGTGGGTGAGAGTTGCACAGAAGTCTGCATTTTCTTGTTAAACAAGTCACCGCCGAGATGCTCAATGCGTCCGAATTGAGAGAAAGGCACTTGGAGCGTTGTAAGCACGTTTTGAACGTCATAAATCTTAATTTCCGCTGTGCCGGGAATGAGATAGCGAAGCCCAAATTGCTGTTTCTGTTGTTGCAATTTGAGTGCCTTCTTATCATTAGGGTCAATGGGTTTCACGGCAGGGAGAGTTTTCAAATCCTTAATATCAATGTAGTAAGGTTCTCCAGCAAGATTGTCGCTATCGACCAAACCTAGATAATCAGAAAAGCGGAACAAAATGTTACGCTCCACTCCAGTTTTCGGGGGCAAGTAATGCAACACAAACGTGTGCATTTCGCTTGTTGAAGTTCCCTTGAAGAGTTGCAAAAGTGCTTTTTCCTGCTTGTCGAGAGTGGCTAACATCAAGCGGAGTTGCTCACCATCCTTGGGCATAAAGTCAGCTTGTCCCTTTGCTAAGAGAGAACGGTTTTCACGAATGTCATAAATTTCATTTGCCGTAAGTTCCGCCATCTTAAGTTTGCTTCCAGCGCTCAGTGTTTCGCGAGTTTTGAAATCTGCTGGGTCAACCTTTTCTTCCTTAATCTCTAGCACGGAAGGTTCTTCAAATTCTTCCAATTCCAAGGGTTCAGTGTTGATGGCCAATAAGCGACCGTCGGGCGCCAAACGTACGAAGGGGACGGGCGTACGCACATCGTGAACGATGGAGTAGGCATGTAGTGAGTCGGCTACGCCATAGGTGGAAATCGAAATAGATTGTAATTGCCAGCGTTCTTCTTTTGCTTGAATCACATCGTTGAGGCGCAAGAAGCGTTCGGCATAAACGGCATATTCACCGGGTTCGTAAACCGTTCGTTTAGCAGTTACTACCACTTGCAACGCCGTTTGAGGAAGGAAATACGTAATGCCCTCCATCGTGCGCCCCGGTTCGTAGGGATATATTTTCGTTTGCGCCGTAGCAGTTAAGACGCAGAGTGCCGATGCTAAGAATAATTTGATTTTCATAGTGATTAAAGTGGATTAACTAGTAAATTCTTACCGACTTGTTATATGCTTTTAATTCCAAGAATGCTTTTGGGAGATACTGAATCACGTCGGATGCCGTCAATGATTCTTCTGATAGTTCCTTTGCGGCTAAGTCGCCCGCCTCACCGTGCAACCAAACGCCCAACAGACAGGCATGCAAGGGCGCATATCCCTGTGCCATGAGTGAGGTTAAGATTCCCGTGAGCACATCTCCGCTTCCGGCGGTAGCAAGTCCAGAATTTCCGTTGGTGTTAAAGAAGGTTTGGCCGTCAGGTGTGCAAATCGCGGTGTAGCGTCCCTTTAAAACGATATAAATTCCGAGTGTGGCGGCCATCTCTCGGGCTTCGGATAGCGCCGTAAAGTGATTGATGCTACGATTTCCGAGTCGCATAAACTCACCAAGGTGCGGCGTGAGAATGGTTCCCTTGGGCAATAGATGGAGTGCCCCACGATGGGCGGCCAAGATATTAATGCCGTCGGCATCAACTACGAGAGGGATGTCCGTTTGTTGCACTTGCTCAAGCATCGCCAAAGCAGTGGCGGATGAAACTCCAATTCCCGGACCTATGCCTAATGCTTGGTAGGCAGAAAGGTTTGAAAGGGGCGTCGTAAAACACAGGGCATCCGCATCGTGCGACAGAATTGCCTCGGGAACACTCATTTGCAGGATGTCATTATTACGAGTGGGGGTGTGAAGTGTTACTTTCCCGACTCCACTACGCAAACATGCCTTTGAGGCAAGAATTGCCGCGCCTGCCATACCATATTTTCCGGCAATAAGTAAGGCATGTCCAAATGTTCCTTTGTGACCAATGGGGGAGCGGGGACTGAGCAGTGGGACTACGTCACTTTCATCGAAGAGTTGGTAAGGTGAGGGCAACTTATCAGCATAGGATTCACTCAGACCGATATCCAGAATTTGGAGTTCGCCTACATATTTATAATTGTCGTCAATCAGAAGTGCCAACTTGGGATATTGGAAGGTCAATGTCAAATCAGCGCGAACGATGTTGGCGTCATTGTTTTCCAAGTTGCTCTCACACATCAATCCCGAAGGCATGTCAATTGAAACAACCTTTGCAGGCGAGGCATTAATGAACTTAACGAGCGAAGCAAAACCTCCCGTAAGCGGTTTGTTAAGTCCGGTGCCAAAAAGTCCGTCTAAAATTACCATGTCCGAGGTAATCTGTGGCGGTTCAAATTGTGCACAAACTTCAATGAAGTCGGCTTTTGGCACCACCTTTAGGCGTTCCTTGTTAATTTGACAATCAGGGCGCAATTCGTATTGCGGATTAAAAAGGTAGGTCTTGACTTTATAACCTTGTTTTAAGAGTAGTCGCGACACGGCTAACGCATCTCCGCCATTGTTTCCAGCACCGGCAAACACCACAAAGGGCGTTGATGAAGACCAACGCGCCATTAGGGCGAGCGCCACCTCACGTGCGGCACGCTCCATGAGTTCCACGGAACTTATGTTTTCGGATTGTATGGTGAATGCGTCTAACTCGCGCATTTGCTTGGCTGAGAATACCTTCATTTTTTCTTTTTTTGCCAGTTCTTAAAATCACAAAACTATTTACGATACACCCATCGTCAAGAGTTTAAGTGAATTTAGAATTTCCACCAAGGTTTCTTTTCCTTCTTTCGGTTAAACGAGGTGCCTTCTTGTCCTTGCGCCGCCATAAGTTCGTCATAGGTCATGCGCTTACTAATCAATTCGTAAATTGCTCCCCAATCCAACATACCACCTACGTTACGGTCGTCAATAAATACGTGTGCCTTGAGTTTACGACTGAATGAGGGGTTTGTAGCAAGCGATTCGCCAGGACCATTTTCATCTAAGTTGCGATTAACGGCAATAAAGCGCAAACCACGTTCCTCACACCACTTTACGGCTGCGTCAAGATATTCACCCTCACGCACACTCCAAAGAATCAGTTTATGTCCATCCTTCTGGAGTTCCTTAAGGGTGGAGATGGCAAAGGGTATTTCCTTGCCTATTTCGGGATAGCGGTGTTCCACTATCGTTCCGTCAAAATCTACTGCAATAATCATCGGTTTAATTTTATAATGTCAATGATGAAGTTTAAAATTAGTTCTCTTTTAAAAGGTAGAAGCAGGCATCAATCTCTAAGAGTAAAAACTATATCCCTAAGAATTAAAATTAAGTTACTTATTGTTTTTCTTATTTGAGACTTAATTTTAATTAAGAGTGAGTTTGTTTTTCGGTTTTCTAATTCGCTGAATTTAAACTAAGAATCGATGCGAAATTTTAGGGATTCCCGTGAGGGGAAAAGTGACTTGCGCTTTCGCAATATTTAATCCATCAGAAGTTTGCGCGATGCTGTCTTTGCATTTAGTTTTATGTATGCTCGGAAGGGGCACAGAGTGCTTCCGTGGTCAGCAAGGATGAAGTTTTTACCTGAAGTTGAAAGCAGGAAGATTCCTTCAGAGGCAGAGGAGACGGTCAGGGGGTGATACGTCCCACGGAAAATGTCTTCGCTATTAGAATAAGGAGTAATCGTGCCGGCGTTTGACACAAACGTTACGGTTTCGGTCGCATCACTTAATCTTCTAAAGATAACGGGAACGTTTGGGCGCACTTCCGTGACGACTCTAAATTGGAGCACTCCGTCGCTTACTTCCAACAATTCGCGTGCCTCTATACCGCTGGGCACAGACGCCGGAAAGGGTAGGGCGAGGGTTTCCCAATTCTCATCTTGAAGGGTGCGGGAATAGGTTAATTGTCCTTCCTCAATGGTAAATGGTTGGTCGGGGGTAAAAGGTTGTGCGTCCAACAAGACAGAGGGGTAGAGCAACTTCCCATTCAGCACGATTAAATTGCCATACACGGGCACTTTATCGCCTTCTTGCAAATACGTTATCGCGTTATCCGTAGGGGCTTCGTACTGAGCGTCTAACTTATAAAAGTAGAGCACGTTGGTTTCTACGGTGCCGTCGTAATAAGCATAGTTTCCAAAGGGATTGGGATTCTCCTCTTTGTTTACGAATGAGGTGTGCAAATAACGATAGGACTCCGCGGGATGTTTCAAAACGAAACCATCTTCCTTTTCTTGCAGAGTCCACGTTGTATAACGACTGGAATGAAGTTCCACCTCCGGTTTATTGCTCTGCGGAGCATATATATATTGCCCAGATTGAGCCGCGCGAACGATAATGTCATTCTCCGTTCGATGCAGTTGCCACACGAGAAATTCGTTGTCACAAAGAATCAGCTCTTCTTGAGGCATTGTAACGCCCAAGAGTTTCTTGTTTACCACTTCTCCGCTCATCATCACGTGTCCGTCGCGCTGACTGGTTCCTGCAATTAAATAATAACCGCCGTCAACAATCTCCGTGATGCTTGTGACACGGTGAAAATATTCAGGAAGCCATGCAAGACGTCCTTCTGCTAACAGATTCCCCGCGGAAACAATTAGCAGAAGGGACGTGAGCAATATGCGAAGAAGGGAGTGCATCTGCTAATCCTTTTCTATTAACTTCATCAAGTATTGACCATACTGATTTTTAATCATGGGTTTGGCCAATTCGGCTATCTTTTCCTTGGAAATCCACCCTTGTTCGTAAGCAATGCCTTCAAGGCAAGCAACCTTTAGACCCGTACGCTTTTCGATAACTTCAATAAATGTAGATGCCTCGGAAAGACTGTCGTGTGTACCTGTGTCCAACCATGCAAAACCTCTGCCAAGCGTCTGCACCATCAACTCACCGTCATCAAGGAATGATTGGTTAACGGTAGTGATTTCAAGTTCGCCACGCGCTGAAGGTTTAATGCTTTTTGCAATTTCAACTACCTTGTTAGGATAGAAGTAAAGTCCTACGACGGCATAATCCGACTTGGGTTGCAAAGGCTTTTCCTCAATGCTTTTTGCATTACCATCAGCATCAAATTCAACTACCCCATAGCGCTCGGGGTCGTTTACGCGATAACCAAAGACCGTTGCTTTTGCTTCTTGCTCAGCAGTTTCAACGGCTGTGCGAAGCATGTGGCGCAGGTTGCTACCGTGGAAAATGTTGTCGCCTAACACCAGGCACGCTGCATCATTTCCGATAAATTCTTCACCAATGATAAATGCCTGTGCAAGCCCATCGGGTGAAGGTTGTTCGGCATACGAAAACTCTACGCCGTAATCCGAACCGTCGCCAAGCAGACGCTTGAATCCGGGAAGGTCTTGAGGGGTGGATATGATGAGAATTTCGCGAATCCCAGCCAACATTAACACCGAAATGGGGTAATACACCATCGGTTTGTCGAAGATGGGAATCAACTGTTTGCTGATACCTTTTGTAATGGGGTAAAGACGTGTGCCACTACCACCGGCTAAAACAATGCCTTTCATAGTTTATGAGGATATGAGGGGTTAGGTTTTAAGGTTGTGAGTATTTTTAGAGAACAGAGTACAGAGAACAGAGTACAACTGCCGTGCGGAGTGAGAACACTTTGCGTAATGTTGGCATTCGAGTCTGAACTTTTTGTTTACTTGTACCTAATAAATTGTCCTGCTAATCTAAGGTTATGAAGTCTCAAAAGTAGCGTACCATGGAGAGTAGAACTATAGTCGAAAATTATCCGCAAGGTAGTTGTACTCTGTACTCTGTCAGTTGTACTCTATAATTACTCTTCCAACTTACGATAACGAATGCGCTTGGGTTCTTCAATGCCGAGGCGCTTCGCCTTGTTCACTTCGTAGTCAGAGTATGAACCTTCGAAGAAGAAGACGTTGCCATCGCCTTCAAAGGCAAGGATGTGCGTGCAGATACGGTCGAGGAACCAGCGGTCGTGACTGATGACTACGGCACAACCAGCGAAGGCTTCAAGACCTTCTTCAAGGGCGCGGAGGGTGTTCACGTCAATATCGTTGGTCGGTTCGTCGAGCAAGAGCACGTTACCTTCCTGCTTCAAAGCAAGGGCGAGGTGCAAACGGTTGCGTTCACCGCCGGAGAGTACGCCACACTTCTTTTCTTGATCGGCACCCGAGAAGTTGAAGCGACTGAGGTAAGCACGCGCATTAATTTCTCTGCC
>CALFGU010000046.1 GCA_937877685.1 uncultured Prevotella sp. | reverse complement strand
TTTTAATTTTGAAATCCAAATAACACTGTCTGTTCGAACGACGGTGTAAAGGTATGTGCAATTTTTGAGATTACAAAACGCATTGATTTACTGTGATTTACAAACTATTGCGTAATTCAAAATTTTTTATTATGGGAGGACTCGTAGCGCAAAAAAAGTGGAGACCATTCCCAGTTTAGGAACAGTCTCCACAATGATATTTCAGCACCTTCGAAAGCGCCTTTGAGGCGGTTGAAAGTGGGACGTAAATACTACGTGATTACTTAATCTTCGTCCAGTAAAGCGTTGTGCCAATACCGAGAATCGTGCCGCGGAGTTTAAGTTTCTTGGGCGATTCAAAGTAAGCCGTTACGTTGACACGAATACCCTTAGAGGGGTCGTAAATCTTAGCGTCGCCCCATTCCTTATCATCCTTGTCGTACTTGAGACCGCGCACGATGACCACCTTGTCGATGTCTACGTTGCGCAATTTCTCATCGGGGTTCTTAACGTCCTTACGCTTCTTACCGTTAGCATCAAGGGGCTGTTCTACCCAGAATACCTGAGCCGTGTAAGTACCATTCTTTTCCTTCGTCACACGCACCTTGCTCTTTTTACCACCGCGGTCCGTGAGATACTCGCCAACAATGTTGTCGGCCTTGTCGTTTAATCCTGCCTGCGCGAATGAGGGCAACACGAAGGTTACTGCGAGGAGGATGAGGGTCAAAATCTGCTTCATAACTTTATGTGTAAATTGTTTTTCGGGTGCAAAGGTAGGATGTTTTTGCACACCACGCCAAAGTTTGTGCAGATTATTTTGCACAGATAAGTAATTTTTGTGCAAATATAATACTTGAATGCCTTTTTGAGTTAGCAAAATACGGGGGTGGGTGTTGCTTCAAAAAAACTCTGCGTCCTCTGCGTGAGAAATACAATTCCGCGTGAGCATTTAACATATGCCCTTCTGTACTTATGTCAAAAATCTGTGAGGGATGCCGTGCGGACTGCTGACGCAAAATATTGCGTCCCTACACGAAATGCTGTGTAAGTCGTTCTGTGTGTAAAAAACACTTTTTCAGAATCTGCTGTAAATAAGCGTTTTACCCCATATTCCTAACCTTGAAATCAAACAAAATCGTGAAGCCCACCTTTGCGCCGTTGTATCTTTGCAGGCGCAACACCCTTACGGGTTGTTTAAAACGCTCTTTGACATCTTGTACAAAACAGAGATAATGGGCAAATCTCAAATATTGGCAATGATATAGCAGTTGACCCAATCGTGCTATAGACGCCTTCAGCGTCATTTAAAGAACAAGATTCTAAATTGGGGTCAACTGCTATATCATTTTCCTTTTTATTCTCTTTTCTATTTGAACATTTTCAATTCACCAGCAAAACATCCCAACGTTTGTAAGCAATCCATTTGTTTCGAGCGACTTACTTCTCAAAACGACACTTTGAAAACGTTTGAAAAAGTGAAATAATGGGGTGTGAGTGGCGTATTTGGGGGCGTGCGGAGGGTTGGTGGGATAGAAACGAATCTCGGGAGGTGAAATGGAGGATTTGTGCTTTTGAAAGGGGTAAAACTTTAACTTTTATTAAGAAGATTTAACATTACATCCGACCTCCGAAAAATTATCTCAGACATTATTCCAACTATCTCAGAGGTAATTTTCACAAAGTCTAAGATAATTTTCACAAAATCAGGCTCTTTTTTTAGGGAATCTCAGAAAATACACACTGATTATCAGGCACTTAAAAAGGAGGTTATACCACGCATGGTACAACCTCCTTTCCTGCAATGCAAAGATACTACATTTTTTAGGCGAATGCAAATCAAAATTTTTAGCAGAAAAACCCAGTTTTGCGAAATATTAAGACAATCCGCAATAGGATTTTAATTATTGCGTCCGCTAACCTTTCTTGTGAGGATGCAGTCTGAACCAAAGGTCGCTGTGCAACGGGGAGACAAAGAGCAAAAGCCTATACATACAGTTGTTACTAATTGCTTTTGCACCTTCAGGGCGCAAATCTCAACGGCAACAATACCCATGGCGTTGCCCTGGGCAAATGGATTTATTTCCTTCCAAAGGGATAATGCAAACCATGGGGACTTACACTTTTAGAATAAGTTGCTATAATGAGAATTAGAAACGTTTACCGGACAGCAATTATAATATGAAACAACTTGTATATCGTATTGCAAAAAAATGCGCACCAAAGTGCGCATTTTCTCATTATAATATATATTGTGTAGCTTAGATCAATGCGAGGGTGTCGCTGGCAATCATGAGTTCTTCGTCTGTGGGAACTACAACTACCTTCACGCGGCTGTCTTCTGTAGAGATGATTTCTTCTTCACCGAAGTTCTTCAAGTTCTTCGCTTCGTCGAGCTTAACACCGAGGAATTCAAGACCGCTTACAGAATTGTAACGCACATCCCACTGGTGTTCACCAACGCCTGCAGTAAATACGATTACATCAACACCGCCCATAATTGCTGCGTATGAACCGATGTACTTCTTAATGCGGTGGCAGTACATTTCGAGTGCCAACTTTGCACGTTCGTGACCGTTATCTGCAGCTTCCTTAACTTCACGCATATCGCTTGAAACGCCAGAGATACCAAGCACACCACTTTCCTTGTTCAAGAGGTCGCTCATGCGGTCAGCGTCATAACCTTCTGCCTTCATGATAGCGAGCACTGCTGAAGCGTCGATGTCACCTGAGCGTGTGCCCATCATCATACCTTCGAGGGGAGTGAGACCCATTGAAGTTTCGAAGCACTTACCGTCCTTCACAGCAGTGATTGACGCGCCGTTACCAATGTGGCAAGTGATAATCTTGAGGTCTTCCACGTTCTGACCGAGGAATTCTGCTACACGCGCTGAAACGAAGCGGTGACTTGTACCGTGTGCACCCCAACGGCGGATATTGTTGTTCTCGTAATACTTGTAGGGAACAGCATACATGTAGCACTTTTCGGGCATTGTCTGGTGGAACGCTGTGTCGAACACAAACACCTGGGGAAGGTTGGGGAGCATGTTCTTCACTGCCTGATAACCCTTGAGGTGAGCGGGACTGTGAAGGGGAGCAAGGTCCATATACTGCTTCCATTCTTCGAGCATAGCGTCAGTCACTACCTGACTCTGTGTGAAGCGACCACCAGCCACGATGCGGTGACCTGCGGCAGAAATTTCGTCCAAACTCTTGATGGCACCATATTCTGCGTTGAGAAGGGTGTCAAACATCAACTTGATACCTTCCGTGTGAGTGGGGCATTCGTGGTTGATAATCTTTGTTTCACCATTGATTTTTGTCTTCAAGAAAGAACCTTCAAGACCAATTTTTTCAATACCACCGGCAGCAAGAACAGACTGATCGTCCATTTCGTACAACTTGTACTTGATAGAAGAGCTACCGCAATTGATTACGAGAATTTTCATATTGCAAAAGTTGTTTGGTTATTTTACAGGTGCAAAATTACAAAAAATAAGTTACTTTAGTTTTGGGATTTTGTTTTTTTTAAACACCTCTAACCATCATCGTGAGATTAATGAAACAAGAAACCCCTTCCTCGTGCGAGAAAGGGGCTTAATTTTATCAGTTGTAAACAAAGTTCACATAAACCGTTTGCGTTTCTTCACCAACAGTTATGGTGAGTTTAGTCTTTGCCGTACCCGTCATGCCGTATGTAAAGGAAACGTCCCAACCTGTTTCTGCCTCGCCATTAGCCATAACTTCGCCCGTCTTCTGTCCGCGACCATCCTTTACAGGGAAGCAATCGCCAAAGGAGCAGAGTGAGTAAGCAGTACCTTCCACATCTTCGAGCACTTCCACATCTACAGTTGCTGAAAGCACATCGCCCGTAAGGTTGTGGATGTTGAGCGCATTCTCAGCGTCGTTTGTCTTTGCCTCAACAATGTAATAATCGGGCATAAACTCAGTAAGGTCGGTGATGACTGCCGCAATATTCAACGTTTCACCATCAGCAACAGGTTTGCCATTATACACCAACTGGAAACTGCCCGCAGGCGCTTCTTCCTGTGCTTCATACACGAAGTTGACATAAACTGTCTGTGAGTATTCTCCAGAAGTAACGGTCAACTTGGTCTTTGCAGTACCCTTCATGCCGTGTGTAAAGGTAACGTCCCAACCTGTTTCTGCCTCGCCATAAGCAATGACTTCGCCCGTCTTCTGTCCGCGACCATCCTTTACAGGGAAGCAGTCGCCGAAGGAGCAGAGTGAGTAAGCAGTACCTTCCACATCTTCGAGCACTTCCACATCTA
>CALFGU010000045.1 GCA_937877685.1 uncultured Prevotella sp. | reverse complement strand
TTACCGTTTTCCTTCACGCGGCGACCACCGAGGTCATACACCTTAGCGTCTTCACCCTCAGTTGTGCCTACCTGATTGATGCCCGTTACGGTTGCTTCCATGAGCACTTCAAAGCGGTTGACGTTAGTGCCAGCCTTTGCTGTGAAGTTGTACGCACCCTTGCTCAAGTCAACAAGTGCGCCCGTTTCGCGGTCCTTCAAGTAAACGGGAGTGTCCATGCGTGAAGCGCTGATGCAGAACTCGCCTGTCGTAGGAGCAGTGAAACCAAGCATTACGATGCCGTTGTCCGCAGGACGTTCGTTGATGGCATAACGTTCCTGCTGGTCACCGATGGTGAAGAGTTGGATGACACCCTGTGTTTCAAACTTCGCAGCGTCACATTCAGATTCGTAAGCACGGCTCTGTGCGTTGTTAAACACGATGCGTGTGCCGTCAGTTGCTTCGCCAGCAGTGAGTGTGAGGTTCACGAGTTTGCGGGGATTTTCCTTTGCTCGCGCATTCATCACCATCATCTTGCGTGCAGCAGCCTGCTTTGCCTTCTTGTCCTTCGACTGTGTTTGTGTCATCTGCTTTTCACCGTCGAATTTTACATCGCTCGTGCCTTCAGGTTTCTGAACGAAGAAGGCTTCGTAAGGCGTGAAGTGATAATCGTCGTCGCCAGGACGTACAGCCACATACTTCGAACCGTCCCACACAGTAACAGGCGCCGTGAAGTCCATCTCGTTCATGTCATAGTAACTCAAGTAGGGGTTACCCATGAAGTTCCAGCTTGCATCCTTCTTGTTGTCGCTGGCATGAGCAGAGAGTTCCTTATATACGGGTTCCTTGCTAAATTGTGCGCCCACTCGCTTGAGCACCAATACATCGTTTGCAGAGCATTGGAAGATGTAACCCTGTCCAGCCTTCAATTCGCCTTCAGTGATATTCTTCCAACCCGTCTTTCCGTGCGCACGGTCTTCACCGTCGTAGTAGCGGAATACGAACTTACTGCCGTTTTCCATCCACACATTTCTCTCGAGGTCCACATCGAAGGGGAATGAGAAGAAGTACCACTTACCGCCCTTCACCGTAATCTTCATGTGCAATCTGTCTACCACCAAGTTGTTGTTACCAATCATCGAACCGCAGTTACCATTACCATCATTTTCAACATTTACGTCGCCCAAGGGTTGCTTGGGATCATCCTCTTCTTCTTTATCACCGCCTACAATGATACCACCTCCTGCATTGATGTCCGCATCAGGATTGTTTTCACCCTCGCCCTCAATAAAGCCCGTTTCGTCATTAACCTCCTTATCACCATTGAGGTAGAAGTACTCATAAGGTTCGTTGAAAGTCGTATGGCTCAAGAAACCGTTCCAACCAGGCGCAAAGTAGTAGTTCTCACTACTTGTTTCGGGAAGGTAGAGTTCTGCGTTTGCGGCATTGCTGAAGGTTCCATCCTTAATCGATAAAGGAAGGATGGTATAGGTATAGACTTTTGTGAGAGTAGAAAGGCCTGAAAAAGCACCAGATTCAATACTCTTTAAACTACTAGGGAGGCGAATTTCGGTGAGTTTGGTGTCTTTAAAAGCAGATTCACCTATAGATTTCAATTTAGGAGATAGGGTTATTTGAGCTAGATCTGCTTCATAGAATGCTCCTTTTCCGATTGTTGTTACACTTTCAGGGAGAATAATTTTTGTAATATGGGTCCTTTGAAAAGCATAGTTACCAATACTCTCAACACCATTAGGAATATTCACAGATTCTAATGATAGTGTATATATGAATGCATTATATCCTATAGAGGTAATTCCTTCTGGTAATACCACACTTCTAAGATTTTCACATTGCTCAAAAATACTACTTCCAAATGCACCTTTCATTTTCTTAGGAAGTTTTACGCTGCGCAATGAAGCCTTATCGTAAAATAAATATGAGCTCAATGTACTATCCTTAGTACAATAATTACTATAATACGGGTAATCACATGCTACGATTTGAGCCTCACTTAAATCCAAATGGTGCAAGATAGGCATTTTCTGATTGAGCACGATAATATCATAACTATTGATAGTACCTTTAATCGTTAAATCAACAACTCCACCTACGATTGAATCTGTAATAACTGTGCGCATAGCAGACCCCGAATTACTAGCTGTTACTTCAATACTTTTAGTCATGTATTCTTCACAAGTAACATATTTAGCGAGATCATTCCAACCTTCTGCTTTTTTGAAGTTTTCTATAGCGGACTTTTTTACAATAATAGGTCTTTCTTTATCAAATATATAGGAAGAACTATAGTTGTAGTTGCTTAACGGTTCCTCGCCAAAAATATAGATTCGTTCTAATTTAGAGCAATTTGAAAAAGCCCGCGTACCAACAGATGCGACTCCGGAGGGCAGTTTAATGCTAGTCAGACTTGAACAATTATTGAAAGCGAAATTTCCTATGCTTGTAAGCCCTGCAGGTAATTCAATACTTGTAAGACTGGAGCAATTAGAGAAGGTGTGTTCCCCTATGCTTGTAAGCCCTGCAGGTAATTCAATGCTTGTGAGACTGGAGCAACTCTGGAAGGCGGAACCTCCTATGCTTGTAAGCCCTGCAGGTAATTCAATACTTGTAAGACTGGAGCAACTAGAGAAAGCACTTTGTTCTATGCTTGTAACACTAGTTGGCAATTCTATCTTGGAAAGACTAGAACAATAGGAGAAAGCGTATTGCCCAATGCTAGTTAATCCCTCAGGCAATTCAACGCTCGTCAAACTAGAACAACTATGAAAAATTGAACCCTCTAATATAGTTATGCTAGTGGGAATTTTGATGCTTTTCAGATTAGAACAGCCCTTAAATGCGCTATGTCCAATTACATTTATGCTATTAGGTAGTTCTATACTATTCAATTTAGAACAATTTGCGAACGCTAACTGTTCTATGGTGGTAATAGTAGAAGGTAATTTTATACTTGTTATTTGAGAGCAATTTTCAAATGCATTGGATCTGACATTAACAACTTTAAAAGCAACTCCTCCATAAATTACAGTATCAGGTATTTCTATTTCTCCTGAACAATCTTTTGAAGAAGCATAAACCTTGACTTCTCCATTTTTGTGATTGTAATATCCCAATCCATCAACTACAAACTGGTCGCCTATTGCTGCATACATAATGTTGCAGGTAAATAGCAACATTGTTGAAAGGAATAATCTAAGAGTTTTCATAAGATTAATATTTTAAATGTTTAAGTTTTTAATCAATGCTCAATTATTTGATGTCAATCTTTAATAGATACACATTCTCCCCAGGTTCGTCCCATTGAAGAGGATATGTATTTTTAATTGAAACCACTCTGTCTTTTGTGTAAAGATGAGAACCTTCCTTCATGCTTGCACCACTGCCAATACAGAACTTGTTATTAGCTTTGTCTTTCGTGTGATTTACTTCATCTGAAAGTACAATCGCGAAACCAATATTGTTCGAATTATCTATGTAAGCTTCAAGGTTTTCAACATCTGCCCAAACAGAAAAGCGCTCATCTGTAACCGCAGCAGTAGGTGACTTCTTAAGATATTTCAATTCAATATAAGCAGTGCATTCCATGTTGCTTTTAACATTGCGTACACTCATTTCTATATCACAACGCGCCTTACCATTTGGACTCTTGGTTGTTGTAACTTCCTTCGGAGTTTCTAATGAAACTATAATGCGTTCATCAAGACTATACTCATACAATTGCCCTAATGTTTTAAGTATCATTCCAAAATGCAATTGCATAGAGGCTTCATTGAAAACATGAATATTTCCATTAACAATCTTTTTACCCAAAAGGTTATAGGCTAATTCGACTATTTCCTTTAAGCGGGATTGTAATTCTTCCATAATAACCTTATATTTATAATTAAATCTTAAATAACCCTTTGCGTATCTTTGCGACTTTGCGTGATAAAAAAACAATGTTGGTTTATAGAATTACCTCACTCAAAGACGCAAAGGAGCGCAAAGATTTTTAACTTACTTCACCACCTTCTTGCCCCCTACGATATAAACACCCTTATTGGGGTTTGCCACTTGGCGACCGCTGAGGTCGTAAGTGGGGGCGTCGGTGTGGAGCAAGGGGATGCGCTCAATGCCTGTGGGGCGTTGCAATTTCAAAGCAGATACACCTTGGAGCGAAGCGGGAAGGGTGAGCCAACATTTACCTGCGGGGATGGCGAAAGAGGTGTCGCCTACGCGGTAGAACATGGGGCCTTCGCCCTGGTTTTGGAGCACGTAATTGCCGGCGTCACCCGTTATTTCCGTTTTCACCACTGTGCCCGAAAGGTAACCATTCGTCACTGTTGCTTGATATTGTGCTGCATCCACTGTGCCTGTAAGCGTTCCGTCAAAACCACTGGGCGCATACACGATGTAGGGCGAGAAGGCTTGCATGGAAGATTGCTGTGTCAACACCAAATTGTTTCCATCAGTAGCCTCGCAACTATAAGCCTCAAGCCCTGCGGGGAGTTGGGCGTCAAAGGGCAAGATGCAAGTGCTGAACTTGTTGCTGGCAGAAACCTTCAACGTGAGGGTGCTGGTTGAAGAAGCGGTGCCAACAGAAGCGGGTTCTACGGCATCAAATTCGGGACCTTGAGAATTGATGTCCGAAAGGACAATGTTTCGCAACTGCACCTTTACATCGCCTGGCTTTAAGTAGGGCGACGCTACGACGCCGACCTTGAAGAGTTCACCAGACTTTACCTTAAATGCATGGTTGCCGTCATCTTTACAAATCACGCGGATGTGATCCTTATTGACTTTCGGAGTCAACGAATGGTAAGGCACCTTGCTACGATTGGTGGGATAGATTGTTGTGTCGTCGATGTAAATATCAAGTTCGCCCTCATAGTAAGCTATTTCCAATCCTTCGGGCAGAACAATGTCCAGCTGATACGCCACATAGTCCATCGAAGCATCCGCAATGTTTACGGAGAAATACTGCGTTTCGGTGTCGCCTCCAGGTTTAAACGAGAGTTCTCCCGAAACATACACACGATCTGCTTCCTGCGCCAAAGCACAAGTCGCACAAAGCCACGCACAGACCATCCATGCGGCTTTCAAAACGTTGTTAAGTAGGATTTTATTCATACGCATAAAAAAATTGATTGTTTCCATTGTGCCGTATGAACATAAAAAAGACGTGGAACCGACAATTGTCCGTTCCACCTTCTAAGGCTCTAGCAAATGCCCATCGTAGTTGAACAGACAACGCTAGAGTCCACGCCGAATATGATTTAATTAATTTACCATCGGATGCGACCAGCGATTGTATCCATACGGATACAATCATTGCTGTCGCACGATGGGTTGATAAAACCACACCCAATGGACATCTACCGTTGCAAAGTTCAAGACTACGATTCTGTAAATTTGCTAGATTTAAGAAGGTCTTAAAACTATGCGTAAGTAAACGCCTTTTATATGTCAGTCTTCCCCTTTTACCCGCCCATCTCCGTCTGCGTCTCACTCTTCATAAAAAGACCTTGACGCAGACTTCGGCGTGAACTATTTGCACACGCTTGCGCAAACTAATGTGGGAAGACACTGCAAATGTACGTATAAAATATGAACAATTTGCAGAATATGTTAATTATTATGATAATAGCGTTTTATTTTGTGAAAACTTCCAAATTATTGCTCTAAATATTGCATCTTGAGCTCAACAAAATACAATATATCAAATACGAAAAATAAAGTCTTTAATTCGGTGCCCTATTTAAGGAAGAATCGCTCGAATTAAAGACTTTGTTTTTGCTATGCGCTAAAGTTGCCTCGCCACTTGATTTTTGGTAGGCTTTTAGTTGGGTCAAGCGTATATTAGATGCGAAATATCACTTGAAGGGTAGGGACGTAGGTTCGTCCTTAAAATTTGCGATATTTTCACGCTACTCACTTGGAGAAGGACAGTTTGTAGATTATTGCTGTCCGGTAAAGTTTTTGAGAAGTAACGGCCTGAAAGGCCAATAAGCACCCAGCC
>CALFGU010000044.1 GCA_937877685.1 uncultured Prevotella sp. | reverse complement strand
AACTGTTTTTTTGACAGAAGAACAGAAGGGACAGAAGTTATGTTCTTTTGTTCTTATGTCTAAAGTTATATGTCTCCACGTATCACGTGTATCTGCGCGTATTTTTATCAACTTTTTGACATAAGAACAGAAGGAGCATAAGTTTTTTTATTAACAAGATTAAACTGACACTGTTTTTCCTCGCAATACTTGCGATACTTGGAGAGAAGTAAGTGCCCCGCAGGGAAATCTGTTGAATCAGTTTAATCAGTTGATAAATAAATACGTGTAGATACTTGTGATACGTGGAGAGAAGTAGGTGCTCCGTAAGGAATCCGTGAAAACCGTGAAATCATGTTGATAACGTAATAATAGACGTTCCGTGGATTCAGTGAGTTGGAGATGAATGTCTGTGGAATTGATTTTTGCAGAGGAAAAACAAAAAGTTGTTTATTTCGAATATTAGTGGTAACTTTGTGGTCTCTGAATGTTCATTAATAATAAATTATAATTCTTTACTGCTTATGCATTCATTCATTCGAATCAAGCGCTTGTTGCTGGTAGCCCTAATGATGGTGGTTACGATGGGCGCGGCGGTGGCTCAGAACTATGTGAAGGGTAACCTTTACAATGTAGAGACAGCCACGAAGGCGGGTCAGGTGTTGACGTATAGCGCAGACGGTGGCGTACAGTTGGCAAAGGCTGACGCTGGTCAGGCGGAGCAACACTGGACTGTGACGGAACTTGCCGGAAGTTGGCGCATTATTAACCCCTTTAGCAATCTCGCTGTGCGCTGCACGGACGACGGTCGCGTGGAGATGGGTGAGAACAACGGTTCTGACGAATTCCAGTTGTGGCGCACGGAACCCGCTACGGACGGACTCGTTTATCTGATTCCCAGTAACCAACCCGCTAAGGCAATGGTGGTGGGCGCAAACGGCAAACTCGCCCTTACCGACAAGGCTAAGGCACAGGGAAACCGCAAGGCGATGTTTAACATTAAACCCTCGGCAGTTTCAGGTTTTGACGATAATTTGACGTACCGCATTCGCAGTGTGGCGCATCCCGAACTCGTTCTTGGCAATGGCGATAGCGGAGAAAACAATGCGCGCATTGTGGGTGAAGCCGTGGACAAGATGAACCGCGGACAGTATTGGAGCATTAAGATGCTCGACTTGAAGCAGCGCGTGGTGGGTGGTGCTTTCTACACACAGCACTTCGACGACGGTGGCGACAATATGGGTATCAAGCAACTCATTCAGTGGACCGCACAGGAAGGTGTGTGGAACAATGCCCGTTGGGAGTTCCAACCCGTAACTGAAATGCCCGGCGCTTACCGCATCCTCTCAGCTGGCGTTAAGGGTAAGGATGGCAAGACCATGTATGCACTCAAGGATGGCAAGATGATGCTCACAGATTATGACGCCAAGGACAAGGCGGCGTGGTTCACCTTTGAGCAGGTAGAAAAGCCCAAGATTAAGTCGCCCATTTGGGAGGACGAAGCAGTCTTCGGTATCAATAAGGAAGTAGCTGTTGCGACTTACATGCCCTATGCTACCGAAGCCGACATGCTTGCCGACGCTGCGTATTATGCAACTCCCTGGACGGAGCCTGTGAATAAGCAGTACATGACGCTCAACGGCACATGGAAGTTCCACTTCGTGCCCGAACCCTCACAGCGTCCGCTCGATTTCTTTAAGGAAGGCTTTGACGTGAGCAAGTGGGACGAAATTCCCGTGCCCTCTAACTGGGAAATGCACGGATACGACCGCCCCATCTATTGTAACGTAGAATATCCCCACGGAAATACGCCTCCCTTTATCAAGGCTCGCCCAGGCTATAACGACGGTGGCAAGAATTACGGCATCAATCCCGTAGGTTCGTACGTTCGTAAGTTCTCCGTGCCCGCAGATTGGAATGAAAAGCGTACGATTCTCCACTTCGGTGGTATCTACTCGGCAGCAAACGTGTGGATCAACGGAGAATATGTGGGTTATACCCAAGGTGCGAACAACGTTGCGGAATTTGACATCACGAAGTTCTTGAAGAAGGGCGCGGAAAACACTCTTGCGGTAGAAGTGTTCCGTTGGAGCGACGGCTCTTACTTGGAATGTCAGGACATGTTCCGTATGTCGGGTATCTTCCGCGATGTCTATGTATATAATGTGCCTACGGTAAGTGTGCGCGACCATTATATTACGTCAACACTTTCTGCTGATTACAAGAATGCTACAATGCAGGTAGAAATGCGCTTTGACCCCATTCAGGGACGCCATGATGAAAAGAAGAACCTTACGGTAAAGGTGTTTGATCCCCAAGGTAAGGAAGTGGCACAGAAGGACGTGACCTACGGAC
The DNA here is from genome assembly GCA_937877685.1 of uncultured Prevotella sp. Lineage (GTDB taxonomy): Bacteria > Bacteroidota > Bacteroidia > Bacteroidales > Bacteroidaceae > Alloprevotella. The sequence goes on along the minus strand of CALFGU010000044.1, from coordinate 8,343 downwards.
TCTTTGACGCAGGCTTCACACGCTATCGTGCTGCCGTAGAATTCAGTCTTGAAAACATTCAGGCGTGGACGGCTGAAACGCCCAACCTTTACACCGTGCGCATTATCCAAAAGGACGGTGCGGGCAAGGAAGAAATGGCGTTCTCAACGAAGTATGGTTTCCGCGATATCAAGATTGAAAATTCTATTGTCTATATCAACGGCAAGCGTGTCTTCTTCAAGGGCGTGAATCGCCACGACTCGCATCCCCTCTACGGACGTGCGGTGACTACAGAGTCGATGTTGCAAGACGTGCTCTTGATGAAGCAAAACAATATCAACACCATCCGTACGTCGCACTATCCCAATGCGGCACGTATGTATGCGATGTTCGACCACTACGGTCTCTACACCTGTGATGAAGCAGACTTGGAAGACCATGCTAATCAGTCTATCTCTGATCGCGAAAGTTGGATTCCCGCTTTCGTAGATCGTATCGACCGCATGGTGCTTCGCGACCGCAACCACCCCTCTGTAGTGATGTGGAGTTTGGGTAACGAAGCCGGCGCTGGTAAGAACTTCAAGGATTGTTACGAAGCTGCTGCAGCGCTCGACTCTCGTCCTATCCACTATGAAGGAACGCGTATTGACAAGCCTTATGGCGGTAGCAAGTACAGTGACTTCTATTCAAAGATGTATCCCGGTATGGACTGGATGGCACGTTACACCAACGACCTTGACAAACCCATGTTCATCTGTGAGTATGCGCACGCCATGGGTAATGCTATTGGTAACTTGCCCGAGTATTGGGAATCGATTGAGAACAGTAATTCTACGATCGGTGGTTGTATTTGGGACTGGGTGGACCAAGCTATTTACGAACCCAAGGAAATCAAGCAGGGCATTTACCGCCTCCACACGGGTTATGACTTCCCTGGTCCTCACCAAGGCAACTTCTGCTCTAACGGTATCATTCCCGCTACACGCCATGAGAGTGCGAAGCTCAAGGAAGTGAAGGCTGCTCACGAGTTTATCAAGTTCAACTTCCTCGGAGTGGATAAGAAGGCAAACACCGTGAAGGTAGAGCTCAAGAATATGTACAACTTCACACCCATGTCAGACTTCTATCTCGTTTACGAAGTGGTGAAGGATGGTAAAGTAGTTGCCAAGAAGCAGATGAAACTCACTGCTGGTGGCGAAGGCGAGAAGGAAGTGGTGACCATTAAGGTGCCCAAGGTGAAGTTAGCCAAGGCAGAACAGAAGGGTGAAGAAATCCTCTTGAACCTCCGTGTGTGTCACGCTACAGAACAACTCTTTGCTCCTGCAGGTCATGAAGTGGCGCTCAAGCAGTACGAACTTGTGGCACGTCCCGCACTTGCTGCAATCAAGGGTAAGGGTGCGTTTGAAAATGGTATTAACCAAAACGGCAAGGTGCACCTTGGTAACGACAAGATTAAGGCAATCTTCAACGAAGAAAACGGTCAGCTCATCGGTCTCCTTCTCGATGGTCGCGAAATCATTAAGGATGGTCAGGGCTTCGTTTACGACAACCACCGCTGGATTGAAAATGACCGCTTCGGCAATACCAATAACGGACTCGAAGAACGCGGAACATTCAAGATTGAAGAACAGGCAGACCGCATCGTTGTGACAACCTCTCGCGACGGTTCGCTTTGTAAGACCGACATTGTCTATACCCTCTATCCCCAAGGCGTAATGGATGTGGACGCAACCTTTACTCCCAAGCACGGAGAGTTGCGCCGCGCAGGTCTTGTTTGTCATGTTGACTCAGCGCTCAAGCAAGTAGATTACTATGCGCTTGGTCCTTGGGAAAACTATTCTGACCGCAAGGCGGGTGTGATTGCTGGTCGCTACACTTCAAAGGTGGGCGAAATGCACGAACGTTACGTGAAGCCCCAATCTACAGGTCAGCGTGAAGAACTCCGCGAACTCGTGCTCACAGATGCTACTGGTTTTGGCATTGTTATCGAAACCGAAGGCAACGTAAGTTTCAGTGCACTCCCCTGGACAGATGCCGACCTCATGAAGAGCAACCACCTCTGGGAAATGCAAGACCGTCCTTACACCGTGCTCCACTTTGACGCTTACCACCGTGGTGTGGGTAACGCTTCTTGTGGCGGTGTGGACACGATTGAAAAGTACAAGGTGCCCAACAAGAAGATGAATTACAAGTTGCGCATCAGTGTGAAGTAAGTAAATGTTCTGAGGTTAAGAGGTTCTGAAGTTCTGATGTTCTGAAGTAACCATCCGGACCGCATAGACCTCTTAACATCCCAACTTCAGGACCTCAGAACCTCATAACATCTTAACCTCATAACCTCACTCATTTATGTCTGATCAAAAACAACCTAACGGACTCCAAATAGAACTCACCCCCGAAGTAGCGGGAGGTACGTATTCTAACCTCGCAATCATCTCTCACGGTAAGACCGAAATGGTACTCGACTTCGTGAGCGTGATGCCCGGTTTGCCCAAGGCAAATGTGAAGAGTCGCATTGTAATGAACCCCGAACACGCTAAGCGCCTCCTCTTTGCGCTTCAGGACAATATTATTAAGTACGAAAAGACTTTTGGTCCTATCGAGCTTGCCGCTCCTCAGGAAGCACCCGCACAGGGAGGCAAGACAGCAAACCCCTTTGGAGTTTAACACGTATATTCATGAGACAAGTTGGGACGCACAAACACGTGCGTCCTTTTTTTGTTTTTCTTTGACAGAAGAACAGAAGAGGCAAAAGTTTTTTATCAACGTGATTACATAGATTAAACTGATTTTGTCTCACGCAGACGACGCAGATTTACGCGGAGGTTATGCATTATATACTCCGATGGTCTCTGCGTTTTCCGCGTAGTCTGCGTGCGAAAAAATGCAAGGCAACCGTTTAATTTCTGTTTAATCTGTTGATAGAAAAAAGAATCAATAGGTTCGTTTGTCTTTCTCGTGCGGGCTTTTGCCCTTGTGTTCTTATGTTAAAGGCAAAGAAAAAAGGACGTACGAACCGTACGTCCCTACCAGTCAAGTGGATGTGTTGCTATTTTCGTTCTCTAAAAAGTTTCCGGATTGCCGCATGAATCAGCAAACCTGCCATAATAATCGTGGAGAGGATAGGGATAATACCTGCATGGTGGTGATGTTCGGCGTGCGCATGACTCAGTGCGCTCGTAAACCATTCGCGGGGGAGCAGATGGTCAATGCCGTATGCAAAAATGAGGGCGCTGAGGATGATGCTGACTATATATATAATGAGTGTGCGCCTGCCCAGCACCTTTCCCGTAATGATGAGCGACGCCATGTTACACGCAGGTCCCACCATGAGCAACACCAGTGCAGCGCCCGGAGAAAGCCCTTTGAGCATGAGTGCCACGGCGATGGGAATGCCACTCGTGGCGCAAAGATACATCGGAATAACCAAAAGAATGACTGCCAGCGAACTCATCAAGGTGCTATCTTGAACCGCGGTGAAGAAATCATTGGGCACGTAAAGTGTGATAAGTCCCGCGATAACGAGTCCGACAACCAGCCATTTGCCGATGTCTTCCACCATCTCCACGAATCCGTAGCGCAGGGCCTCGCGCAGACGGCTCCAAAAGGTGGGGTGGCAATGCGAATCGTGATGATGATGGTGGCAACAGCAATGGCAGTCCATGTGTTCGTGAGCAGCCGCCTCCTCTTCAGGAGTGACTTTCGCAAAGGTGTTGACCATTGTGCCACAAAAGAGAGCTGTGAATAACGCCGCCACGAAGCGGATGATGGCAAAGGGAAGTCCCATCAACGAATACGTAGCCATGAGTGCGTCAATGCCCGTTTGAGGGGTGGCTATGAGAAAGGAAACCGTTGCTCCGCGAGATGCCCCCTTCTTGCGCAAAGATATGGCCGTGGGGATTACGCCACACGAACACAAAGGGAGGGGAATGCCCATGAGGGTGGCATAGAAGACCGACCGCCAGTTGGGTGCCGAGAGGTAGCGGGCATAAAGTGTGGAGGGGATGAAGGCGTGGAACAATCCTGCGAGGAAGAAACCTAAGAGCAGGAAGGGAGCCATTTCATAAACGAGGTGGAGTATTTCGTGCATAGAAGTCCAGTCAATATGTGTTTGAAGTGGGGAGGCGAATGTTGGGAAACATGCGCCTTCACCGTAATTTGGGAATGCAAATATACGTCTTTTTGACGTTTCAAAGGACGGTGAAATCAGGTTTAACGAATATTAAATGTAGGAAATCTAAATTAGGCAAAACAATCCCTCAAATTGGAGCGCGGATAATACTCTTTGGTGCTCCAATTTGAGAGATTGTTTTACGCATAAAAGGGTGCGTGGGCGATGTCTCCTAATTTGTAGGGTTAAAATCGTGAAAATCTAAAAAATAAAACGTAATTTTGCACGTGGTAGAGTGTGTCTCTTCCGAAAGGTAGATAAAATTTAATAACGTAATAAGATATGAAAAAGACACTATTTGTATTGATGCTCATGCTCTGCGGTTTTGCTGCGCAGGCAGTGGCACAGCTCCCCAGCGTAAAGTTGAAGGACATCAACGGTAAGGTTGTTGATACAGCGAAACTTTCAAACGATGGCAAACCCTTCATCATTACTTTCTTCGCAAAGTGGTGTAAGCCCTGTAATCGCGAACTCACTGCAATTAATGAAGTATATGCTGATTGGCAGGAAGAAACGGGCGTGAAGGTTATCGCTGTTTCGATTGACCAGGCGCAAGATGCGCTCAAGGTGAAGCCTTTCGTTGACGGCAATGGTTGGGAGTTTGAAGTTTTACTCGACCCCAATAGCGACTTTAAGCGCGCTTTGGGCGTAAACCTTATTCCTCACGCCATTGTGTGTGACGGTAACGGCAAGATTGTTCAGACGCACAGCGGTTACACCGAGGGTGGCGAAGAACATCTTATTGAAGAAGTACGCAAGATTTTAGAACAAAAGTAAATAGGTTAACACCTCAACCTTGAAAAAGTCCGAATGGCGCTCTCCCCTCCCCACAAAATGAACAGGGGGAGAGCGCCGTTCGGATGTATAAAGGATTCGCTGGTTATACAGTCTTTGACCTAAGAACGGCTGCGACTGAAGTTTTTTTTATCAACAGATTCAACAGATTTTACAGATTTTTTATTGACGCTCCGCGTGGGAACTGTTTCATCAGTGAAGTTTGTTGACAGAAAAATAATCAAAGAGTCGTACTGTTTGTTGACATAAGAACAGATGGGACAGAAGTCCTTTTAATCAACAGATGCTACGGATTCTACGGATTTTTAGCAGAAACAGTAGGGACTAATGATTGGCGGGTAGGGACGTACGGTCCGTGCGTCCTTAATTACACGAACGTTCAACTGGGATATTCCAATGAGTTGAGGACGTACGAACCGTGCGTCCCTACCAGTTAAGTGGAAATGCCCGCAGGAGAACTGTTTCATCTGTGTAATCAGTTGACAGAAAGACAATCAACGGATACTATAGGAATTTCCTCATAAATCATCAATATGAAAAAGACATTCATTGCCCTTTGTGCCCTTGTCGCCGTTTCTGCTCAGGCACAAGAAGATAATGGCATTACGCTTTCGGGTAGCATTCAGAGCGACATGCTCGTTTTCCCCGAAGATGATGCGAAGATTGGTACACAATACGACTCCAACAAGGACTTCCTCACCAACACCTACGCAGAGCTTCACCTCCAGTCGAAGTATGTAAGCGCTGGTGCGCGCCTTGAGTATATGGAAAACCCACTTCCTGGTTTTGAAAACGACTTTGCAGGGTGGGGCGTGCCTCACATGTACGTCAAGGGTAGTTTCAAGGGCGCCGAACTCACCCTCGGCGACTTCTACGACCAATTTGGTTCGGGTCTTATCTTCCGCACTTACGAAGAACGCGCTTTGGGTATCGACAATTCCCTTCGCGGTGCGCGCTTGGCGTTGCGTCCCTCTAAGGGCGTGAGTTTGAAACTCCTCGGAGGTCAGCAGCGTGAATACTGGCACAGTCGTGGTTTCAATGACAACAATCCCTTGGTGACGGGTGCCGACCTTGAAATCAACGTTGACCAATACTCAAAGAAGATGCAGGAGAAGAACATCTACTTGACGTTGGGCGTTAGCGGCGTTATGAAGTTTGAAGACCAGGAAGACATTTTGACAGTGCAAAATGGTGTTCCCAACAAACTCAATCTCCCTGAAGAAGTAGGTGCTTTCGACGTGCGTGCCAACCTTCAGGCGGGTAATTATAACTTCTTGGCAGAGTATGCTTGGAAGTCGCAAGACCCCTCGTTTGACAACGGTTATATTTACCGCCATGGCAATACCCTTTTGCTTTCTGGTTCTTACTCTAAGAAGGGGTTCAGTGCCTTGTTGCAGGCAAAGCGTACGGAGGACATGAGTTTCCGTAGTAAGCGTGGCCAGACGGGAACTGCGCGTTTCATCAACCATCTTCCTGCCTTCTCTACGCAACACACCTATGCCCTTGCGGCGCTCTATCCCTACGCTACGCAAAATGCGCTCGGCGAATGGGCATTCCAGGGCGAAGTGGGTTATAACTTCAAGCGCAACACGCTTTTCGGTGGTAAGTATGGCACAAAGATGAAACTCAATGCGTCACACATTCGTGGCATTGACCGTAAGCCCGTTGCGCCCACGACTGACTTGATGGGTACGGAAGGTTACAAGACCAACTTCTTCGAGATGGGCAACGAAACCTACTATCAAGACATCAATCTTTCGGTAGAAAAGAAACTCACGAAGGACTTTAAGCTCAACCTCATGTACATGAACCAGCGCTACAATCAGTTTGTTATCGAAGGTCATGGCAATACGTTCACTTCAAATATCTTCATTGCTGAAGGTAAGTGGAACATCTCGAAGAAGGTGGCACTCCGCGGTGAAGCGCAGTACCTCACCACTTCTGGCGACCAAGGAGACTGGGCGTACGGACTCTTAGAACTTTCGGTGCTTCCCGGATTTATGTTTACCGTTTCGGATATGTACAATGCGAACGTACCTAATGCCGACGGCACGGCAACCAGTGCGCAACACTTCTATAACATCGGAGGTTGCTACACGTACAAGGCACATCGCCTTCAGGTGGCTTACGGTAAGACACGTGCAGGTTTCAACTGTTCAGGTGGCGTTTGCCGCTACGTGCCTGCATCAAAGGGTTTCACCGTTTCGTATAACTTCAACTTCTAATCCCCAACTGACGCTATGAAACTTAAAAATATAGTAGCACTTGCTGCACTTGGTCTCTCCTTTGCGGCATGTGACGACATCAAGGAAAGCGAACGTTTTATTCCCGTAACTCCCGAGGCATCGACAACGAAGAATGTGCTTATTGAGGACTTCACTGGGATGAATTGTATCAACTGTCCCAACGCTGCAGAAGAAATTCATAAAATTCAGGCTGCCTATGGCGCTGAAAAGATTATCGCAGTTGCGGTACATGGTGAAATGCCCGGTCTCTCAGGTCCATTGGCAAACGACTTGGGTACGGAATACTTCAATCATTGGGGCGTAGAAACATTGCCCATCGGCATGGTGGACCGCCAAGGACTTGAAAACTACACCTCATGGATGGCTACGGCGGATGCACGCCTCAAAGCGCAGGTGACACCCCTCTCGCTCTCGTTGGAAAACTCCACTTACAACGAAGACACTCGCTCTATCACGGTGCAGGTACAGGCACTTGCAGAAGCAGACTTGACTGCAAAACTTCAGGTTTGGATTACGGAAAGCAACATTAAGAGTTTCCAGAAAATGCCTGACGGTTCTATCAACACAAATTACGTGCACAACCACGTGCTTCGCGATGCTGTGAATGGCACTTGGGGTGAACCAATTACCTTTGAGGCAGGTGTGGCACAGCAAGTGACCTATACTTATGAGGTGCCCGAAACTTGGAATGCTGAAAACTTGGCTGTTGTTGCCTTTGTTTATAATGAGGGTGGGGTAGTGCAGGTTGAAGAAAAGGCGCTCTATGCGCATGAAACTCCTGCGCCTGTTGTGAAACCCGAATTTGCATTTGAATATGATGGCAACGTGCTTGAGGATGGAGCAACCCTTACGCTTGAAGCACAGAATGGCACAGCTGCAACGCTCGCTGAAGCATTGGCTGTGAAGAATCTCGGTCAGCAGCCCCTTGTTGCGACAGCGACGCTCGAAATTCTTGAAGACGTTCCCGGAACAGCCTTTACGCTCAATGCCTTTGGCGAAACTGCTGTGGTAGAAACCGCAAAGGCAACGGTTGAAGGTGAAGTTGCTGCGGGTGAAAAGAGTTTTGCTGGACTTTCAGCAACGTTCGCTGAAGGTGCTTACGGCACAGTAAAGGCAAAGTTGACCGTAACGGCAGGCGAAGTGAGCAAGGCG
>CALFGU010000043.1 GCA_937877685.1 uncultured Prevotella sp. | reverse complement strand
GCTCTCCCCTTAAGATAGGGGGAGTACCGCCTTTGGCGGGGAGGGGGTATGATGACATTCCCTGAATATCCCTCCGCATTACTATAGTTTCCCTTAAGATAGGGGGAGTACCTCCGCAGGTTCTTATATTGGGGCAACTGCTGTATTATTAATTAAAATTTACAGAGCAACTCCTCTCAACCTTTCACTCAGGCCTCCTATTCCTACTTCCCCTTTATCTTCTCATAGCGATGCAGTCGCTTCTTAAAACGATTGATTTTCAAGTCGCTATTCGTGATTGCCGAACCCACACAATACTTGCTGAAACCGCTGGGCTTGATGCGCAACTGTCGGAGTAAGGCAAGAATGGGCGAATGCATGCGTCCGTCGCGCTTGAGTTCGATAACGACAAGATTGTCCGCACTTCCCGTTTCGCCCGTCTCATGATTGATGAAGCGGATGCCAAAATCAATGGTCAGTCGCTCCGTCTTCGCCTCGTTGACAAGGGTAATGCGGTGAAAGGCATTTTCAATCGTAGGGATGATGTCGCTAAAGGTATATCCTGTGCGCTCCGTGAGGAAATCCTCGCCGTAACGCTCGTTGATGACAGCCTCAATGGTGGGCACCTCAATGCGCTTCTTGCGCGTTTTTCCGTGATTGTCCTTCTTCTTGACCTCTAAGAAACTGTGCCCCGAGTCAAGGTAGGTGCGTGCACGCACTTTTGTGCGCGGGAAATGGGCGCAATGGTGCTGGCGAAACATTTCGTGTGTCACGGGAGTGTCCCAATAGACCGTGCGATAACCAGCAATACACTTCCCATTGTTATGTTGCGCCGAGTACGTCCCAACGGTCAGGTTCAGAAGCTCTTCTAATTTCGCAAGATTCGTAACAAACTTCGTGTCCGTGCGCTTCATGAGGCGTACGGACTTCATCTCTTCCAGCGTAATGGGATGCATTCGCGCTACAAGCTCGTGAAGTTTGTCGTAAGTGTCAGTCATTGAATTGCAAATATACACAAATTTCTGTAAATAAAAAGATAGTCGTGGGGAATTTACGCATTGCCTTGGTGATGCGTTGGTAATATTGTGGGGTTAGCAGTGTCCTTCCAGTCAATAGGGCAGGGAGTGTTTTGGGAAAGCGACTTTTTCATGACGGCAACAGTTATGCGGTGTACAAAAATAGAAATAGTGCGAATGGTATCTCAAAGAATGCGCCTCATGTCTCAAAGAATGTGCGCTAAGTCTAAATCTGTTTTGACTCTCTTACATTCCCTCTGCAGAAAGGCAAAGGCGCGGACTGGAGAGAGGGATTGGAAGGGTGAGAAATAAGGGGGTGTGGGGCGGTGAAAAGACAGGGGAGCGGGGCGCAGACTAATTTTTTAAATTATAAATCTTTGAAATAAGTGTTTAAGTAAGAGTTGTATTCAGATAATAAGTTGTATCTTTGCAGAGACTATAATTAAATCATTTAACGCTCACTTATCACTTTAAACTATGCGTAAAGTAATTTACACGCTTTTGTTGGGCTGTTTGGCAATGCCTGCTGCGGCCGACTATGAGCACCCTTTGCAGGGTTTTGAGTATGACGCTTCGGAGAATTTGGCTCCGCAGGGTCGCAACGACTGGGAAAATCCCGAGCGCGTTGCCCTCAACAAGCAGCAACCCCATGCTTGGTTCTTCAACTTTGAGAATGTGGACCAGGCGCGCAAGGTGTTGCCCGAAAACAGTAAGTATTGGAAGTCGCTCAACGGCGAATGGAGCTTCAACTGGGTGGGTAACCCCGAAGAACGCCCCGTTGACTTCTACAAGGTTGACTATGACGTAACCGGTTGGGACAAGGTTCAGGTGCCCATGAACTGGAACGTAGTAGGTATTCAGAAGGATGGTTCACAGAAGTACGGCACGCCCGTATATTCTAACCAGCGCGTAATCTTTGCTCACCAAGTGGCTGTAGGCGACTGGAAGGGCGGTGTGATGCGTGAACCTGCTAAGGATTGGCCTACGTATAAGAACCGTAACGAAGTGGGTTCTTACCGCCGCACATTCACTGTGCCTGCTGATTGGGCAGGTCGTCAGGTGCTCATCAGCTTTGACGGTGTGGACTCTTTCTTCTATCTTTATGTCAATGGCAAGTACGTGGGGTTCTCCAAGAACTCTCGTAACGTGGCTGAGTTTGACATCACGAAGTATCTCGTAGCCGGTGAAAACGTATTGGCAGTAGAAGTGTATCGTCACTCAGACGGTTCGTTCCTCGAAAGCCAGGATATGTTCCGCCTCCCCGGTATCTTCCGCACTGTAGCACTTACTGCAAAGCCCCAGGTACAGGTGCGCGACTTGCAGGCAATTCCCGATTTCGACAAGGACTTCGTGAATGCTACGCTTGCTATCGATGCTGAAGTGCTCAACCTCACCAGCAAGAGTGTGAAGGGCTATACCATTGATTACTCACTCTACGCTGTAGAACTCTATGGCGAAAAGACGACTCTCGTTCCCGGTGTTGCTGCTTCAGTAAAGGTAGGCGCACTTGCGAAGAACGATGCTGACCATGCTAAGGTAACGATGCAGGTAGGTGCACTCGTCAACAAGTGGAGTGCTGAAGCGCCTTACCGCTACGTGCTCGTGGGTCAGTTGAAGGACAAGAAGGGTAAGGTGGTTGAAACCTTCTCTACAAACGTTGGTTTCCGTAAGTGTGAAATCAAGGATACGCCCGCTTCAGAAGACGAATTTGGTTTGGCAGGTCGCTACTACTTCCTCAATGGTAAGCCCATTAAGATGAAGGGTGTGAACCGTCACGAAACTTGCCCCGAACGCGGTCACGCTATTACGCGTGAGCAGATGGAGTATGAAGTAATGCTCATGAAGCGCGGTAATATCAACCACGTGCGTAACTCTCACTATGTTTGCGATCCCTATTGGTATTACCTCTGCGACAAGTATGGTATCTACCTCGAAGACGAATGTAACATCGAGAGTCACCAATATTATTACGGCGAAGCTTCGCTCTCACACGTTCCCGAATTTAAGAACCACCACGTAGCGCGTAACTTGGAAATGGTGTACAACAACATCAACCACGCGTCTATCGTAATTTGGTCGCTCGGTAATGAAGCAGGTCCTGGTCAGAACTTCGTGGAAGCTTACAACGCTATCAAGAAGGTGGACACTACTCGCCCCGTGCAGTACGAACGTAACAACGACATCGTGGATATGGGTTCTAACCAGTATCCCTCAATCGCTTGGGTGCAGGGCGCTGTAACTGGTAAGTATGGCGTTAAGTATCCTTACCACATCTCTGAATATTCTCACTCAATGGGTAATGCCGTAGGTAACCTCATTGATTACTGGGAAGCAATGGAAAGCACAAACTTCTTCATGGGTGGTGCTATTTGGGACTGGGTGGACCAGGCTGTCATTAACTACGATCCCGTTACTGGAGATAAGTATTGGGGTTACGGTGGTGACTTCGGCGACAAGCCCAACGATGGTATGTTCTGTATGAACGGCATTATGCGCCCCGACCTTTCGCCCAAGGGACAGTACTTTGAAGTGAAGAAGGTGTACCAGAACGTAGGCGTGAAGGCGGTTGACATGAAGAATGGCGTGATTGAAATCTTCAACAAGAACTATTTCGTGCCCCTCAACGACTACGAAATTGTTTGGAGCCTTTATGAAGATGGCGAATGCGTTCTTGCGAATCAACACCTCACAGGTCCCAAGATGGCAGTAGGTCCTCGCGAAAAGCAGAACTTCCGTCTTAACCTCTCAGGCGTACAACTCAATGAAACCAGCGAATATTTCGTTAAGGTTCAGTTCAAGTTGGCAAACAATAAGCCTTGGGCGAAGAAGGGTTATGTGCAGATGGAAGAACAGCTCTTCGTGAAGGAAGCAACAAACCTCCCCTCTATTGCTGCAGGTCAAAAGGGTGCTGTCGAAGCAAAGACTGAAGGTTGCCGCCTCTTCGTGAAAGGTGAAGATTTCACAGCAACATTCTGCACTAAGAAGGGATGTCTTGCACAGCTCGCTTACAATGGCTTCGACGTGATCAAGCCCAACTCTGGCGGTATGGTTCTCGACGCTTACCGCGCGGCTACTGACAATGATATTTGGGTATATCAGCAGTGGACAAATAAGGGTACGCATAACTTGAAGCACAAGGTGCTCAACATGACGCAGACTAAGGGTAAGAATGGCGAACTCGTGCTCGCATTCACCGTAGAAAGTCAGGCACCCAAGTATGCTAATATCCTCGGCGGTTCATCAGGTCGCTACAGCATCGTAGAAAAGGGTGATTCACTCGGTGAAAACGACTTTAAGTTCACTACCAACCAGATTTACACCATCTATGCTGACGGTTCTGTAGAACTCCAAGCGGCGATTACGTCAAACAATCCCACATTGATTCTCCCCCGCCTTGGTTATCACCTCGAAATGCCCAAGCAGTACGAATTTGCTACGTACTACGGCCGTGGTCCTGTGAATAACTACAACGACCGTAAGACTGGCCAGTTCATCGAACAGCATAGCCACAGCATCTATGACAATATTATGCTTCCCAAACCCCAGGATTACAGCAACCGTGAAGATGTGCGCTGGATTTCTCTCACTAACGAAGCAGGTCATGGTGCAGTGTTCGTAGCAGGTGGGCAAATGTCAGTTTCTGCACAACCTTGGACAAACCTCGAACTCCTTTATGCGCCCCACTTCTACCAACTTCCCGAAAGCACAGGTACACACCTCTACCTTGACAGCAAGGTGACAGGTCTTGGTGGTGCTTCTTGTGGTCAGGGTGGTCCTTTGAATCCCGACCGTTGCTTGGCAAATGCGCACAACTTCAGTTTCATCATTCGTCCTGTGCTCAGCAATAACATGGCAGAGCAAGCTAAGGTGGCAACTGCGGGAGAACAACCTTTGACAATTACTCGTAGCAACACGGGTAAGGTGGAAATCTCTTCTGTAGATAAGAACCGCACGATTATGTACAGTTTGAACGGTGCGAAGAAGGGCACTCAATATACAGAAGCTATCAACCTCCGCGACGGTGGTGTGGTTAAGGCATGGTATGCTGACAATGAAGCACTTGCTGTAGAAATGTCGTATGCAAAGATTGAGAGTGTTCCCCTCGTGGTTACCTTCTGCTCAAGCCAGGAACCCGGTGAAGGCGCAGACCGCCTCGTTGACGGTGACAACTCTACCATCTGGCACACTGTATATGGCGTAACCGTAGCGAAGTACCCCCACTGGATTGACTTCGACGCAAGCGAAGTGAAGAACATGAAGGGCTTCGTTTATACTCCTCGTCAGAACGGTCCTAACGGTCAGGTGAAGGATTACGAAATCTACGTTTCTCAGGACGGCAAGGAATGGGGAGAACCCGTGAAGAAGGGCAGTTTCGCTAAGGGTGCAGAACCTAAGCGCGTACTCTTCGATGCTCCCGTGAAGGCACGTTACATCCGCTTCCGTGCACTCTCTGAACAGAACGGTACAGACTTTGCCAGCGGTGCAGAATTTAGCTTGATTGCTGACTAAGATTTTATCAACAAAAAAATGAGCGCTCCACTTGGGGTGCTCATTTTTTTGTGGTGCGGAAACTTATACCTTACTCCTCACGGTATTTGCTTCCCATATATATAAATATGAGTGTCGGCGCGGAACTTTTTGCCTCTGTGAACTCCATGTTACAAATTTTATGCTTAATTTTGCGCCCGTTAGTTTTGAAAATCAATAAATTCTAAATTCTAAAAATACTATGTTTAAGATTTTCCAAGGTTTCCATTTGGTAGAGCGCTTGCATCAGAACAAGCAGAATCGCCGAATCGAGAGACTTCCCAAGCACTTTGTTGCTTTGGTCTTTACCCTTGCGGTGACCCTTACTCTTTGGAACATGCCCATTGAGATGTTCGGGATTCCCGAACTCACTATTGTGCAGCAGCGTACGATAGCCCTTTTTGCTTTTGCCACTTTGATGTGGTTGCTTGAGGTTATTCCTTCGTGGTGTACGTCAGTAGCGATTATCGCAACGTGTATTTTCACCATGTCTAACGATGCCTTCTTTACCTTCACTAAGGGAGTTGACCCCGAAAAACTCGGTACGCTCCTCAGTTCTAAGGAAGTGATGGCAACTTTTGCTGACCCCATCATCATCCTTTTCCTCGGTGGATTTATGTTGGCTATTGCTGCGACAAAGACCGGTCTTGACGTAACGCTTGCGCGCATCCTTTTGAAACCCTTCGGTAAGAAGAGCACCAATGTGCTCCTCGGCTTCATCCTCATCACAGGTTTCTTCTCAATGTTCGTAAGTAACACGGCTACTGCGGCAATGATGATTGCCTTCTTAGCGCCAGTGTTGAAGGCGATTCCCGATGCTAAGGGTCGCACAGCCTTACTTCTTGCCATTCCTATCGGTGCAAATATCGGCGGTATGGGTACTCCTATCGGTACACCTCCCAATGCGATTGCAAACAAGATTCTTGACATCCCCTTCGGAGAATGGATGTTGTTTATGTTCCCCTTTGTGATTGTAATCCTCTTGCTCTCATGGGTGTTGCTCCGCAGTTTGTTCCCCTTCCAGCAGAAGGAAATTGAACTCAAGATTGAGGGCGAAGCACAGGGTGGTTGGCACTCAACAGTGGTAAACGTAACGTTCCTCGCTACGATTGTTCTTTGGTGTTTGGGTAAGGATATTATCGGTATTGGTGCTAATGCTGTAGCGATGTTGCCTATCTGTGTGTTCTGCGTAACAGGTATTATCAAGCGTCGCGACCTTGAAGAAATCAACTGGTCCGTTCTTTGGATGGTTGCCGGAGGCTTCGCGCTCGGTCTTGCACTTCAAAATACAGGTCTCGCAAAGGTGTTGATTGAAAACATTCCTTTCGGAGCGCTTAATCCTATTGCATTGCTCATTGTAGCAGGTTTGATTTGCTGGGGATTGTCAAACTTCATCAGCAACACGGCAACTGCGGCACTTTTGATTCCTATCCTTTCCGTTGTAGCAGAAGGTTCTCCTGCGCTTGAAGCAATTGGAGGCTCTCGTACACTTCTCTTGGGTGTGGCAATGGCGGCTTCGTTCGCAATGTGTTTGCCCATCTCTACACCTCCTAACGCTCTCGCTCACTCAACTGGTCTTATCGAACAGAAGCATATGGTTCGCGTAGGTCTTGTTGTCGGTATTGTAGGTATGGCACTTGGTTACCTCATGCTTATCGGTTTATCTATGTTGAAATAAGAAGATCCGCTTGTTAAAAGCATAAAGAAAAGGAGAAATTACTTGCTCGTGTGGCAGGTAATTTCTCCTTTTTTAGGATTTCAATCGTATGTAAAATCAAGTTTCAGGGTTACACACCCTCATCTTCTTTCAGAGGTGTTACTTCAATATCAGTGGTTTCGTCGCGTCGGATTTTGAGTTTCCAATCCTTGGGGAACAGTTCGAGGCGTAAGTAAGTGCCGCCGTCCATACCTGGAACGCAGACTTGAGAAGTGAAGACGAGTTTGTCGTTTGTCGAAAATTCTTCGAAATAACCGATTCCCGCAAGGGTGCCATGCTCAATGTCGTCTTCGCTAAGGTATTCCAAGAACTGCTTTTTGTGGAACGTGCGACGATAGGTCTCTTTGCTACCTTCCCTCACGACTACAGTCACGACATTGTCGTAAAAGCGTGTGCCGAGCACATCTTCCACGATGGGTAAATCCTCGTCGTGGCGACGCTCAATGGTGATGTGGTAAATGTGTCCGTTGAGGGTGTCAACATATTCGCGAGTTGCGTCCTTATCAGCAAGAGTGTCAATGGGTGCCTCCTCTTTCTGGACTGTTGCTTTCGATTCTTCCTTCTGAGTTGTTTGTTCCTGGTCGCCACATGACGCCACGGCGAGCAAGGCAAGACCGAGGGATATAAAAAAAAGTTTCTTCATAATAGGGTTAGATGCTATAAATAAGATTCTTCAACACGGCAAAATAACAAAGAATATTGCAGTTCTCCAAGATTTGTGGCGAAGAATCTTGCTCTGTCAAGTAGAAAATCGGTAAATTTGTGTGCCAAACGAGGGGATTTCTCGACTTCGCGAACCCCTTAAAAACAGGGTCGAAATGATTTAAGAGAGAATTCGTCTTATTTCTCCAAATAATTTTTCGAGTATCTCAAAGAATTTGCCCTAAAATAGGCATTATTTTCACACGAACTAAACTCCTCCCTCAGATGACACGCTTATTGCCCTTCATATTACTGACACTTAGCATCTTGTGCTCATGTCATGACGACCATTCATCACCTGGCGATCCCGATGCCCCCGACTACAATCCCGATGCGCCAGCGACAGAGGCGCGTCGCACAGTGTTAATCTATTGTGCCGCACAAAACAGTTTGGGCTACTCCTCCAGTTACTACCGCAGTAATTGGACGGCCGACTCGCTCGAACTCGTTGCTGGCAAGCACTTTGTGAGCGCTGACGATCGCTTGCTCGTGTATGTTGACGACGCTTACCATCCGCGCCTTTACCGATTTCGCGCAGATGCAGACCCTGAATTAATCCTCCAATGGGGATATGACGCCAATTCGGCAAATCCCGAGACGTTGAAGGACGTGTTGAAGCGCATCAAGGAGCGTTATCCCGCACGTGAGTATGGACTGACGATGTGGTCGCACGCCGATGGGTGGATTCCCTCCAGCAATACGGTTTACTCCAGTCCTACGCCCCTCTCATTCGGAGTAGATGTGGGCGAAGGGGGCGATATGTATTACGACAAGACTGCTGACGGCAAGACGCTCGGTGCGCAAATGAACATCAGCGCTATGGCACAGGCGATTGCCGAAAGCGGACTGCATTTTAAGTACATCTTTTTCGACGCCTGCTTGATGCAATGTGTGGAAGTGGGTTACGAACTGCGCAACGTGACCGACTATGTTGTCGCCTCGCCCATCTCGATTGCCAGTGCTGGAGCGTATTACACGCACATGTTAGAGCGAGGATTGTTTTCTGACAACCCTTGCGACATGGCGCAGACCTATTATGAAGACGTTACGTCGGATGCCCTTGTCAAGGATTACGATGATTTTGGCATTGTTATCTCAGTGCTGAAGACGAGTGAACTTTCCGCGTTGGCGCAAGTGGTTGGCGAGGCGCTGAAAGACGTGGATTTCACCGCCTATCCCGACCTTAAGGCGGCGCATGCCTACCATGTCTATCAAGTTTCCTATTGCTATCGCCCGCATTATTACGACATGCGCTCCGCCTTGCGTCAACTTCTGAATGAAGAGGAATTTAAGAAGGTGGATGCCACACTCTCGCGCGCCATTCCTTTCTATGTCGCCACGCATAAGTATTGGGTGGGACCATCAATGAATGGTTATAATAATATCAACGTGCCCGATTGTTGCGGAGTGTCCATGTTTTTCCCCCAGAAGATATATGCCGACAATGCTTCCCGCTGTGTTTTTGGTAATCATAATGAAACCTATCGTCAAACGGCATGGGCAAAGGCCATAGGCAAAGGGGCAGAGTAGGGGGTGAGATAGGAAAAAATGCGTGTCCCACGAAAAAAAATCACTTTTCCATGTAACCTTTTTCAAGTTCACCCGTCTTATATATAGGTATGAGTAAAGAATCGGAATTTCTCGCAGAGTTGCTACCGCTGAAGCAAAAGTTGTTTCGGTTAGCATTGCGCGTTGTGCAAAACCGCGAGGAGGCCGAAGATATTGTTGAAGATGTGATGGTGAAAGCATGGGAGCGCCGAGCAGAACGCGAACAACTTCACTCCCTCGAAGCTTTCTGCATGACCATGTGCCGAAATCTGGCGCTTGACCGACTTGCCATGCATGAACATCGGAATGCCTCGCTTGACGACAGTCACCTGCAGGCGCCCGACCTACAGCGATCCCCTCAAGAGCTACTTGAACGCGAGGAACGCTTAAACGTAGTGAAACAACTCATGGCACAACTTCCCGAAAAGCAACGAACCGCCCTTCACCTCAGAGACGTGGAAGGAAAAACAACAGAGGAAGTGGCCACCCTGCTACAAACCACTGAGGCTAACGTCAAAGTGCTCGTGCATCGCGCACGACAATTTATCAAAGCATCTTACCTAAAAATTGAAAATCATGGACTATAAATATATCGAACAATTGCTCGAACGCTATTGGGAGGCAGAGACCAGTCTTGAAGAAGAACGGATTCTTCAGTCCTTCTTCGCCCAAAAAGAGTTGCCCAAGCATTTGGCTCCTTATCAGCCCATTTTCGCAGCGCTTGCTGAAGAAAGTCAAGAGCAACTGAGTGCTGACTTCGACGCTCGCCTCATGAAGCGCCTGAATCCGCAACCTGTGTTTGACTTTAACCGCATGGTGAAGCGCACGTTTGCAGTAGCTGCCAGCATTGCCGTATTCTTTATGGTGGGTGTGGGAGTACATTATATATATATGAGTACACAGCAACCCGTAGCCTGGGATTACAATCCCTCAAGTTACCAAGACTCATATGATAATCCCAAAATCGCCCTTGATGAAAGCGTAGAGGCGCTCCGCCTGTTCCAAGAACAGTTGCACACCATTGACGTAGTTGACACCATTCAAGTTATGCCAACAAAATGAAGCACTATATCATAATGCTATTCTCCTTCATGCTTGCGCTACCCACATTCGCACAGCAAGAAGAAGATTTCGCTTCAAGTTTCATGAAACTGAATGGCGAGGAAGAGGCGCTACAGTGCGTGACCGTGAGTCCCAGCATGATGGAGCGCATACTTCAAATCCCTGATGACTCTGTGGAATGCGATTCGTTGCTCCCCTTGTTGGAACAAATCAAGAGCGTGAGAATCATCAGCAGTCTTTCCACCGTTGAACAAGTAAGCCTTCTCTACGAAAAGGCAGAAGTGTTGGCCGAATATCACCCCTTAGGGTATCAAGAAGTGGTGCGCGACGAAAATTGCACCATCTATCAGCGCCGACGTGCCGATTGCATCGTAGAACTCATCATGATTATGCAACGAGGTACATCCTTCTGCTTGATAGACCTCACCGGCAACATGACCGATGACTTCCTGTCGCGCTTGAGTGGCAGTAATGTCAAAGAATAAACCCAGAAATCACTACTAACTTTAATTCATAGCCTCGAAACGCGAGGCCCGCGGTACATAATTGACTATTAAAACACCATAAGAAGAGGACGCCGAGAGGTGTCCTCTTTTTAATTGTGATTGCATTTTTAGTTACTATAGTTCCTTTAGTCCCTATAGTGTCTATTGTTCCGATAACTCCTATAATAATCTATTTTCCCCTCCCTAAAATTCCAAATCTTTGCCATTTGCTTCCAAAATGCCACTTCTAACCCTCTAATTGCTTACATTTTGATTTTTCCATTAACGAATTTAGTAGACAAAAAATAGATTGAAGACGGTATTTTATCCCCAAAATGACACTTTAGATAGTGAAAAGGGCGATTTTTTTGGAAAAATGTTTGTCAGAAGTTAAAAATAGTTTACTTTTGCCACTCGAATCATTTTGGGGACAACTTTCTAAACGAAAAGAGTTCTCCGCGTAAAAGTAAACAAACTCTATATTTAATAATTTAACAACACAAACAGTTATGGACAAAAAGTTAATGCTTTTGTTAGTGGGCTTGCTCTTTGGAGCAGTTACACTGATGGCTCAGAAGCGTGTAACGGGTAGCGTGACTGACACCGATGGTGCTCCAGTTATTGGTGCAACTATTAAGGTTGACGGTTCTAAGGTTGCTGCTGTTACAGATGCGGACGGTAAGTTTGTACTTCCTAACGTTCCTGCTTCTGCAAAGTCTTTGAGCGTTTCTTGCATCGGCATGAAGACGCAAAAGGTAAGTGTGAGTGGCAACGTTGCAGTTGTGCTCTCTTATGACGATGAACTTTTGGACGAAGCAATCGTTGTCGCTTATGGTGTGGCAAAGAAGGGTTCGTTCACCGGTTCAGTATCACAGATGAAGGCGAAGGACTTGCAGAAGATGCAGGTTGCTAACGTCTCTAAGGGTCTTGAAGGTCAGATGGCCGGTGTACAGATTACTTCTGCATCAGGTCAGCCCGGTTCTCAGGCATCTATCAACATCCGTGGTATCGGTTCTATCAACAGCTCTGCTCCCCTTATCATCCTCGATGGTGTTCCCTATGATGGTAACTTGAACTCAATTAACCAGGCCGACATCGAAACAATGAGCGTACAGAAGGACGCATCTTCTACTTCTATCTACGGTGCGCGTGCTGCGAATGGTATCATCATGATCACTACTAAGAAGGGTCGTGAAGGTAAGACTAACGTTAACTTCGACGCTAAGTGGGGTTTCTCAGAACGTGGTGTTAAGCCTTATCAGACTGTACGTAGCGAAGCTGACTACTACGAACTTTACTGGGAAGCTATGCGTAACCAGTACTTGACTAAGGGTGCTTCAGCATTCGACGCTGGTATCATGGCTTCACAGAACTTGGTAAAGGACCTTGGTGGTTATAACTCATTTAACGTTGCTGACGCAGATTTGATCGATCCTCTTACTGGTCGTATCAATCCTAACGCTCAGCTCCTCTATCATGACGACTGGGATGATGAACCTTACAACACTGGTCAGCGTCAAGAATATAACGCTTCTATCAGCGGTGGTTCTGACAAGACTCGTTACTATGTTTCATTGAACTATCTCGATGAAAAGTCTTACATCAAGGCTTCTGACTTCTCACGTATCTCAGGTCGTGTAAACCTCGAACATGAAGTTAACGACTGGTTGACAGTTGGTGTGAACGCTAACTATGCAAACACTGAAACTAACTACACTGCTGACGCAGGTACAACTAACTCAATGTTTGCCTTCACTCAGGGTATCGCTCCTATCTATCCCGTTTACCAGCGCAATGCTGACGGTTCTTACATCCTTGATAACAAGGGCAACCGCATGCTTGACTACGGTACAGGTAATGGTAAGGCTCGTCCCTACTCAATGAACTCTAACCCCTTCCTTGATATCCTTTACAACGTACACGAATATGAGTACGACGTAATCAACCTCCGTGGTTTCGCTGATATCAAGCTCCCCATCAAGGGTTTGACTTTCCACGTAGATGGTGCAATGGACAACATCGCTTCTTACAGCACAGAATTCCAGACTCCCATCGTGGGTGACGCTCTTGCTGTAGGTGGTCGTTCAACTAAGTACGCAGGTCGTTCACGTAACATCACAACTTCACAGCGTTTCAACTACTACAAGGATTTCGAAAAGTGGAACCTCAGTTTGATGGCAGGTCACGAAAGTCTTCGCCGTATGAGTCAGGGATTGGAAGCACAGATGACAAACTTCTTCATTCCTAACAACACTGAATTCTCAAACGGTGTAACTCCCGGTATGGACCCCAGCTCTTCTAAGAGCCGCTACTCACTCGAATCTTACTTCGGTCGTGCAGAAGTATCTATCCTCGATCGCTATAGCGTTTCTGCTTCTCTCCGTTACGACGGTTCTTCTAAGTTCCACCCCGATAA
>CALFGU010000042.1 GCA_937877685.1 uncultured Prevotella sp. | reverse complement strand
TCAAGGCTCATGCCGACAATCTCGAACTGCTCCGGGCAGAACTTGTCAAGGAACGAAATCGGCACACGGGAGGGTCCAAACAACTGGAACAAGTACGCTGTCGGAAAGAGCAACGCCTTTGGTTGGGATGTTCAGAATCAACCGTGGTGCGATGTGTTTGTGAAGTGCGGCTTTATTGAAGTGTTTGGTATCGATCTCGCGTCCAAGCTGACCTATCAGCCAAAGGGCGGTTTCAGCGCACTCTGCTCCGCAAGCGCGAACTATTACAAAAACAACGGCGCATGGTTCTCTACTCCCGCGATTGGTGACCAAGTGTTTTTCAATGTGAGCGGCGGCATCAATCACACGGGCATTGTAGTGGGGATAACTGGCGGGTATGTTACTGCGGTTGAGGGCAACTCCTCTGATGCCGTTCGCCGCAACAACTATGTGGTCAACTCTTCCTACATCGCGGGATTTGGACGGCCTAATTGGGCGGTTGTTGTTGAGGGCGGCACTACCGTTTCCGCTCCCGTGACTCCCACTCAACCCGTGGAGGAGAAGAAGCAGAAGAAATGCTCCGTAACCGTCACGCTCCCGGTCATTGAATACGGCGATGCCTCTATGTATGTCAAAGTCATGCAAACGCTTCTTATCGGGCGCGGCTACAACTGCGGATGGTACGGGGCAGACGGCGAGTATGGTCAACAGACCAAGATTGCGCTGTTCCAGTTTCAGCAAAAGAACGGCCTTGAAACAGACAATATCTGCGGACAGGCCACATGGAAAAAGCTAATGGAGGTGGGCTAAATGGCCTATGTAATCATCGAACTTCAAACGGATGCGAACGGCAACACGGCTACGCCTCCGCTTGTCACAAAGAAAGACCGCAACGAGGCACTTCAAGCGTTCCTTGCTACCGCCTCCGTAGCGGCTGTTTCAAATGTTCCTATCCACACGGTTATCGTTATGACCGAAACGGGTGAGAAGTTAAGAAATCCCGAAGTCTTCATCCATACGCAAGAGGTGGGTGAATGATATGTGGGTAGTTAACGGTCAAGAACTCAAGATGGTTGAGGGCGATTGGGGCATCCAACTCCCCGTGCAAATCAGCGGTACAACTTTTTCGGAAAACGATGCTGTGAAGTTCACCCTCAAGAACGACATCAACGGCACAACGATTCTGACGAAGACCTTCACCAACATCTCACAGAACACCGTGAACCTTGAACTGACCGAGGCCGAGAGTGTGCTTCTTACCGTGGGCAAGTATGTGTACTCCCTTGATTGGTATCAGAACGGCGCGTTCATGTGCAACATTATCCCCTCTGCGCTCTTTAAGGTGGTGGAGAAAGCGTGAAGCTTACCGCTACCTTTCTCCCGCAAGTGGTCAAGGTTTCCGTCAATCCCGCAACTGTGGGGCTGTCGTTTGGCAACCCCATAGCGCGGGACTATGTGGACAGAGAACCATATACGGGAGAATATACCGTCACGCCGTCTGCGGAGGAGCAAGTCTTACAGACGGAAAACCTTCGGATGACGGGCAACATCACAATCAATCCAGTTCCGCAGAATTACGGACTTATTACATGGAACGGCAGTTATCTGACCGTATCGTAAGGAGATTAACATGGCTAAAAATGTAATCATCAACGGCGCGTCCTATAACGCCGTACCCTATGTTAGCATCCCGCTTTCGGGCGGTGGTGGCAACGCAACATTCTATGAAACTTCTGACGCTACTGCGGCGGCGGCGAACATCCTTGCCGGGTACACGGCCTACGGCGCAAGCGGCAAGATCACGGGTCAAGCAACTGCGGCAACCATTTCACAGGATGGCACAACTCATATTCTAAGCATTTCATAAGCGGGGTGATATTATGGCTAATGTCACCATTATGGGTG
>CALFGU010000041.1 GCA_937877685.1 uncultured Prevotella sp. | reverse complement strand
AACGAAAAAAACGGTCACGACAAGCGGCGGTATTTCTCCCACCTAACCCATAGGGAGTCCATCTCATGCTACCCGACAAGTGAGCGTTAACATATTATCCAAGCAAAACTTTTACTACCATTTTTACTACACAACGCTCAAACCGTTGCGGCACAATGGGTTTGGCTGTTCATAATTGGGTTCGAGTCCCGTACGGGTCACCAAACAAATTCCCCACGAAATGTTCAGTTTCGTGGGGTTTTTGTTGTTTTTATGAACTTTTTGCCCTATAAAGTATGATTACAAAAACTTTAGTTAGTTAAAGAGTAGCACAAAATAAGGGGTATTTTTCACAATTTAGCATATGCTATCACAAAATTTTACTACCCATTTTACTACCCATTATTACGGAGAGTAAAACTTTTTCATGCGTTGGATGTCCTCGTTGGCATCTTGTGCAGCAAGATGGGTATAGATGCGGTGGACGGTATCGGGGTTGCTCCAGCCGCCCTCGCGCATGGTGGTTAGTTCTGACCAACCGAGATGGTAAGCAAGGGATGCGAAGCTGTGGCGTAGGCCGTGGACACCGACTTTGGGCAATCCGTTTTTCTCGCACAGGCCGTTGATAAGGCCATACATGGTGGTGGGGTTGGTGGTTATCAATCTGCCCTTTTTGTCTTTAACTACATCATTTAGGCGCGGAATGACTATATTGACCGTGCGTGTTGACGATGTTGTTTTGTTGGTGGCTTTGTCTGTCAGCTTGTTGTTCTCCCCGATGACGGATGCCCCGCGCACATAGATCAGGCCGCGCTCCGTATCCACATCGTCAGATGTTAGGTGAAGCATCTCTGACCGCCGCAGACCGTGGAGGCCGAGCAAAATGCCGAGTTCGTATGGCTTTCCCTTGCATTTGTCAAGTAGAATCTGAATTTGCTGATAGTCGAGCCAAGGGCGTTCCGTTTTATGCTTTTGCGGCAGATTGACTTCGGAAATTGCGATTCCCTCATGCTTGAGCGAAGCCGTTACAAGACGAAACGCATTGTGTACGGTCTTTGGAGATACCTTTTTGCACTCTTCGTTAATCATGCGTTGATAGTTAATCTGCTCCACATCTTCGCTCATATAGGCCTTAAATCGCGTCCTACGATATGATTTATAGGCGTTAATAGTAGAGGGGGAGAGAACAGCGTCATTGTCATTTATATAATTGTCTACCGCCGCTCCGAGGGTAATCTTCGGAGCGGCTTTTTTTATTTCTATCAGTTCAGACTTCGCGGCTCTTGATTTCGCATAGTATTCTTCCTCGCTCTCGCCGGACACATAAACGCGCTGACCGTCAACTGTCAGTTGGGCAAACCATGTGTTACCCTTCCGCATCGGCATAGGAACGCGCACCTCATTGGATGCCGTCAGTTGTTGATGACCGCACCAGTTGCAGTAGATGGAGTTGTCTGCGATCTCGCGCTTACAACGCTTACACTTCATTGCAAATAGTCCTCGCAAATGTATATCGGCAGACCGTTATACAAGTCATCGTCCAGGATGTGCTTTAGCTCGTGAAGATAGTCCTCAATCTGTTGTTCTCTGCTTCTGCGCGGGTCGAGGTAAATGGAGTATGTGCCGTCAGAATTAGGCATGACAAACGCCCAAATCTTTGGTGGCAGTTTCATGTAGCGAACAAAATAGTCCGCTCCTTCGATTGGCATACACAATTTAAGTAGCGTCCTCTTTCATCTTTTCAATCTGCGAGATCAAAGCATAGACCGATGACGGCGGCAAATCACTCGCGCTGTTTAGCAAGACACGGAGATCGTCACGCAGCGTTTCGCGTGGGTCTGACTTTTCATAGTCTGCGAAGCTGATGTTTAGATACTTTTCAATAGCAAGTATCTTGTCCTCTCTTGGCTGACTTCCCTTCTTCCATCCTGTGTAGGACGCGCTTGTGATACCGATGGCATCACATAGTTCAAGGCGCGATATGCCCCGCTCCGCAAGTATTCTGTCCACGATCTGCGTTAGTGTTTTCCCGTCCATGATAGCACCCCTCTAAAAGAATTTAGAAAATTTACTTTTGGGGCTTGACAAACCTAATTTACTCTGCTATATTAGGTAGCGTAAACCAAAGCAAAGCAAATTCAGCCCCCACTTAATGCGGACTTTCGTTGATATTGCTGATGTTGTGGCAAACAGAGTGTATCATGTCCGTAACCATTTTGTCAATAAATTTTTTAAGTGTGGGCTAAAAAAATTCACTCAAAGAGGGGTGATGTTAAGTCCACACTTATTTTATCACAGCGATTGTCCATTAGTCAGTACAGAAAGGAAGTGAAAAGATGCCCCGCTCTAAATTTGACAAATGCTCAAAACCGATACCGCCCATCTGCTGGCTACACGCGGCTGTGCTTGAGAGGGCGATGGTGCTTCACATGAGCCGCAAAGACCTTGCAGACATGGCTGGGGTCAGCTACGAAACGATGCGCGACTACATCCGCAAGAGTCCGTGGGCGTGGCCTAACGAGCCGAGGGAGCGGCTGTGCAAAGCACTTGGCATCGAAATCAAGAGAACGATTGAAGGGAAGGAAATCTGATGAAGAAATATCTTGCGGTGGCAAGCCTGTTCCTGGCCAACAACGAGATAGTGAGCTGGCTTGCTCTGCTGATCCTTGGTTGCATGGCGTTGGTTGCCTTGCTCAAGGGTATGGAAGAAGGGGGGTTCTTTGATTGAGCCTGTTTATGAATGTACTTATTGGGATTCTCATTGCGGTGGTTGCCGGGGGATTTGCCTCTGTGTGCGTGGTGCTGATGTATCACGAAGAAAAGAGGCAGAAAGCCGAAGACCCGATTCTTCCGATTGAGATTGCCGAGGTGGTGGACGATGCCAAACAATGATGCGAGGCGGGTACACACCGCAGCCAACAAGTCTTGGCATCCGACCTACAACGATGGTGAGCGCAGCTTCCCAAACCTTGAGGCTTACCACACACACGCTCTTGCTTGTGCGATTATCGAGCAAGCTGTCTACGATTGGATTGCTCTCGACTACGGATGGCGGGACAGAGTTCCCGTGAGGGGCTACATGGTGTTCTCCGTAAAATTGCGACAGTTCTTCCAATCGCCGTGGTTTGAGTATCTGCTGTCGTTTGCTCTGCCGGATGTTGAGCCGGAAACAGTACGCAAGCGGCTCAAGATACCCGAAAGGAGTGCGATATGCGAGAGTTGCTGACGGAGCAAGAGATTGATTTGCTCAACAACTATGCGGACTTCGCCATGCGGGTGCGACCTACGGCAGAGGCGATGCACTATGACCGCCGCACGATATTTACCATGTTGGACGCAATCAAGACCCGCACAGGCTACGATCCGAAAGACTTTTGGGACTTGTACGCCATCATGCGCGAACTGGAAAAGGAGGGAGATAGTGGACGGCAAAAGTAAGTACAGGCCGACCAAGACGCAGTTGACCGTGGGCGAACTGAAAAGTCTGAACGAGGCATTGAGGCGAGAGAACCGCAAACTCAAAGCCGAGTTGGGGGACACGCAGTATGCGCTCAAGTGGACGAGAGATAAGCTGGTTGAGAAAGAGGAAGAAAACCGCAATCTCAAGCTGATTATTTTACGGATGACGGAACAGGGGGAGGCGCAGAAGAAATGATGAGCATTCCCGATGCGCCGTGGATTTGCGAAACCGAGGCCACGGGATATTGCTCCGCAACAAACGGAGCATGGTGGAATAACCCGCCGTCAGACTATGACGAGGAAGATGACTTTGGGGAGGAGGATGGCGATGTGTACTACGGTAATGAAACGAGCGGCTTTTAAGTTTGAGTGCGAACGCTACCGCCGTTACGCCGAGGAGAAACAGCGCATCCCTAAAGACCTCTCCCCGGAAGAGTACGAAGCGCGGGTCAAGAAACTCGCAAAGAAATATCATATCTGAAAGGAGAGTAAATGAGCAGAGCAATCGTTGTTATGGGCGAGAGCGGCGGTGGCAAGACAACTTCGCTGCGAACGCTCAAGCCGGATGAAAGCTACATCATTGATTGCGATGGCAAAGGGTTGTCGTGGAAGGGTTGGCGTAATGATTACAACGCCGAGAAGAAGAACTACATCAAGACGGATGACCAGAAGAAAGTCCTTGCGCTGATGGATGGCATCGACAAGAAATGCCCCAACATCCACAACATCGTAATCGACACCATTAACAGCATCATGGTTGCAGACGAGCGCAGACGCATCAATGAAAAGACCTACGACAAGTGGGCAGACCTCGCGTGGAGCGTGTACGACATCTGCATCAAGGCAAGCCAGCTCCGCGATGACATCAAT
>CALFGU010000040.1 GCA_937877685.1 uncultured Prevotella sp. | reverse complement strand
TTTCAAGATTTTGTCGGAGGAACTGGATCAACAGCAGACCGAAACGCTTGAGGACAGCCTTTACGAACAGGCGTTGCGGATTTGCTCTATGCCGCTTACCACAAAGGGCGGGCGTTCCACTTCGGACACGGGCAGCGCGGTTATATTCCGTGACGGTTGGGAACAGGCGGGATCGTCTGCGCGGAACACCGAAGATTTGTTTAAGCAGAGCAACGCATATTTTGACGAAATCCTTATTGATGTTTTGAAAACTAAAGGGATTCTCAATATTAACCGCGTTGACTTCACGCTTAACTTCGTCCGTAACGAAACCGCCAACGTACAGAGCAAGGCCCAGGCGTTGCAGACCATGTTGGCTGCGGGTATGCACCCCGAATTAGCACTTGCCAAATCGGGCATTTCTAATGACCCCGTTTCCGATTTGAAAATGAGCGAACCGTATATGCGAATGATCTGGGGTGATCCCACGAAAACGGCGGAAACCAACACAAGCGGCAAGGGCGAAGCGCAGATTATCGAAGAAGATAACAATAATGGGGAAAACGCCACGGGCGGTGTTTGATGGTTAAGGTTAGCGTTATCGTCCCGGCGTACAACGCAAGGTTCCTGCTGCTGCGGGCGTTAGACAGCATACCGCGCCGTGACGATATTGAGGCTATCGTATGTGACGATGCGTCCACGGACGGGACATGGCAAGCGTTGTGCGAGTATGGGGAACAGCACACCGATTTGAACTTGCGTTTGTTCCGTAACGAAACCAACCGGGGCGTTGGATTTACCCGCAACTTGCTTTTGGACAAATGCGTGGGAGAGTACGTTTACGGCCTGGACGCAGACGATTATCTGTACACGGACAACTTTGAAAAAGCAATAGTGGAACTTGACGGGACGGATATGGTGTACGTTTCCGCGAGATCGAACAACGGCGCAGAGTGGATAGCAACCAACGCTAACAAGCGCGATTACGGGGCCATGTGGCTTAAATTCATACGCCGTGCATTTATCGGAAACACCCGCGTCCCGGCAATAAGGTTTGCCGAGGACAAGGCGTTTAATGCCGAATTGCTTTCAAGGAACCCAACGGAAAAGTGGTTAAAACTGGTTGTTTACCACTACAACCATCCCCGCGCAGGAAGTCTTTGTTATATGCGGAATTTGGGAGGGAACATGGGCAGAGAGCTACCCATTACGGGGCTTAAAAACGTATTCTACTTTGCCGACATTAACTCCATCGGCGGAGTTGAAACGATGTTTTACACGCTTGCCCGCAAGTACGGAAAGGATTATGACATTACGATCCTTTACCGCACGGGTGACGCGAAACAGATTGATCGTTTGCGGAAGTATGTGCGCGTTATCCAATATCGCGGTCAGCATATCCAATGCGAAAAGGCGTTTTTCAACTTCGACACTTCGCCCATTGAAACGATTGACGCGAAAGAGTATTCCGTAATACTTCACTCCGACTACCACGCACGGAAGATCACCGTCCCGTTCCACCCGAAAATTACGCGGTGGATTGGCGTATCGGAGAACGTAACGAAAACGGCACGGGCGCAAAGCGGTTACAAGGAAATTGAAACTTGCTACAACCCGATTATCGTAGACAAGCCCAGGAAAGTGCTGCGGCTGATTTCTGCGACAAGGCTAACGGCGGAAAAGGGCAAGCACCGCATGAAGATTCTTGCAGATGCCCTTACTAAAGCCGATATTCCGTTCATTTGGACGGTGTTCACAAACGATGTTGTCCCGATTGACAACCCGAATGTGGTGTACATGAAGCCGTGTTTAACCGTCACGGACTATATAGCGGATTCGGACTACCTTGTGCAGCTTTCGGACACCGAGGGATATTCGTACACGATTCTTGAAGCGTTGTGCCTTGGTGTTCCCGTCATTACCACGCCTTGCCCCGTCTATGCCGAAATGGGGCTGAACGAGAAAAATTCATTTATCTTGCCGTTCGACATGAGCGAAATCCCGATCAAGGCTATCTACAAAGGGCTTAAAAAGGGATTCAAGTACGAACCGCACGCGGACAGATGGGAAGAACTGTTGGCCCCTGGAAAATCGGACTTTGACGAACGGGCCGAAAAGGAACTTGTTACAATCCGCGTGACCCGCATTTACATGGACATTGAACTTGACAACCGCGTAATGATGGTTGGCGAAACCATGACGGTGCGCCGCGCACGGGCCGAACTGCTTATTGGACGCGGGTTTGCGGAGTACACAGATGGACAGACTACCACCGTTTGACGAATTGAATAATCTACGCTCCGAACTGGAACAGGACTTCGCGGGCGGGTTGGAGCAGCGCAAGAAACGAAAGCCGTACATCATAGACGAAATCCTTGAAATGCTGATTATGGCATATATGTACGGGAACGAAGCGGGAAACGAAATGCTGTACGGGCCAACCGAACTGCCAAACGGCGAAGTGAAACGGACGGTTGACATTGACCTGGACGAAATGGACGATGCGATCTTCCGCATTATTGCCGGGAAAGATTGGCAGCAGCGCGTTTCGGAGTATTTGGACGATTTGAACGGAACCGTTGACGAGATAATCCGGGTTGTCGATACAGACATGAATCGCGTATATAACGATTCGGTTTTGAATGTTGGAGAGGGCGCGGAGCGAACCGAACGGGGCGGGACACAGACAGTTATGAAAACATGGGAAACTGTCCTCGATGATAGGGTCAGATTGGGCCACGAAATTTTGGAGGGGGTAACTATCCCCATAGATAAGCGTTTTTGGTCACTTGGAGGGGACAGCGCGCGTTATCCGGGGGACTTTACAAGCCCGGAATTGAATGTGGGATGTAGGTGTAGACTTCGTTTATCTAAAGCATAAATGAACAATTATTGCGTTTATAAGCATACTTGCCCCAACAATAAGGTTTACATAGGGATAACAAGACAAACACCGACAAGAAGATGGCAAAACGGGTTTGGATATAGAGGCAATCCGCATTTTTGGAGCGCAATACAAAAATATGGATGGGAAAACATACGGCATGAAATTCTTTTTGAAAAATTATCAAAAGAATGTGCGTGCGAAAAAGAAAAAGAGCTAATAGAAGAATATAACGCGACAAACAGATTATTCGGATATAACGAAAAAACTGGCGGACAAATCGGCGTAACATTTAGCGATTCCATGAGAAGGAAAATGGGAGAAGCAAAAAAAGGATGGAGTGCGCCGAGAACAAAAGAGTGGACAGATCGAATTAGTAAATCAATAAAACAAACATTAAGAGATCAGACAATAAGAGAAAAATATGCGAACAGGGCAAGAGAATTAGGCAAGAAAAATAGTCGGCCCATATACCAATTAGACGAAAACTTAAATATTTTATCGGCTTATTGCAGCATAAACGAAGCTGGCAGAAAAACGGGAATACCTTGCGGGAACATATCAAGTTGTTGCCGAGGTAGATGCAAAACCGCAGGAGGATTTAAGTGGCGATATGCCACAGATCATAGCGACAGAGAAGCCGCATTATAAATATCGCGCATAGCAGACAAGCTAAAAAAACAGAAATCAATGGCAGAGAGAACTGCCGCATCAAACGCGAAAGGAAACTGAATATGGCTACAAAGTACAAGGTTGACCCGTCCAAAATTGACGGCTTTGACGGCATGAGCGCAGATGAAAAGGTCGCGGCGTTGCTTGGGTATGAAATCGAAGCAGATTCTACTACGGACAATACCGAATTGACAAAACTGAAAAATGCGTACAACAAAGCGTGTGAAGAAGCCGGGAACTATCGAAAGCAGTTAAGAGAAAAACAGACCGAAGCTGAACGGGCCGAGGCGGAACGGGCCGAACGCGACAAAGAGCGTGACGAATTGCTCAATAAGCTGTTGGCGGAAAAGCGCGTTTCGACCTACAAAGCCAACTTTATGATGGCGGGCTATGACGCTGAAACGGCGGATATGATGGCGAAAAATCTGCCCGATGGCGTTGGTGACGAATACTTTGCCGCGCAAAAGGCGTTTCTTGAAAACCAGAAACAGGCGTTGCTTTCCGAAGCACTTAACAAGCAGCCTGGGCTTTCTGTCGGGACACCCCCCACGGCGGCACAGGCGCAGAAAGACGAGGAAAACAAACTGCGCCATTACTTTGGGTTGAACCCCAGATAAATCAATAAAACTATAAGGAGAAAAATTGATTATGGCTACTACCGTAACCGCCCCTGTTGGGAATAGTATTGCGCTTGCCGCAAAGTATCTTCCCATTCTGGACGAGATTTACAAGGTTGATTCTCGATCCGCTGTTCTGGACACGGCTAATGATCGTGTGCAGTTTATCAATGCTAATGCCGTCAACATCTTCACGATTGATGCAAAGGGCATGGGCAACTACTCCCGTAACGCGGGCTTTGTCCCCGGTGATGTTGCGGGTACTTGGCAGACCTACACGCTGAACACCGACCGGGGCCGCAGCTACCTTGTGGATGCTCTTGATAACGAGGAATCCATGAATATGGCCTTTGGTGGTCTGCTTTCCACCGTTGAGCGTCAGCACATCGTCCCCGAAATTGATGCTTTCCGCTTTGCGAAGTACGCTGCGGGTGCTGCTGCTGCAAATAAGGCTTCCGCTGATCTGTCCACCGGGTCTGCTGCTATCGCGGCTATTGATGCTGCTACCGTTGCCCTCGACAACGCCGAAGTGCCTTATGAGGGACGCATCCTGTTCGTCAGCCCCGCCGTGTACGGGCTGATTAAGGCGGGCGTGACCCGTATGGTGATGAACCGTGACCGTGACGTTGACTACAATGTGGCTATGTATAACGATATGCGCGTTATCACCGTGCCGCAGCCCCGTTTCGTGAGCGCGATCACCCTTGCTACCCCCTCCGCCCATGACGATAACGGCGGGTACGCCCCCGCGTCTGGTGCTTATAACCTTAACTTCATGGTTATTCACCCCTCCGCCGTTCTCCAGGTGATGAAGCATTATGTGACCCGTATCTTCGCTCCCGACCAGTACCAGGAGGCCGATGCGTGGTGCTTGCAGCCCCGCTTTAGCCATGGTGCTTGGGTGCTTTCGCAGAAAACCAACGGTATCTATGTGCATACTGCGTCTACTGCGATTCCCTCTAACTAATCCGAACTGAAACCGTCCGGGGCTATCCGAACAGGAACGCCCCGGACACGATAAGGAGTGTTCCCGAATGGTTTTAGACACCGCAATTTCAACCGTACAGACGCTTGTTGAAAACGATCCGTCCGCGACTAACGCTATCGTGACGATCTACCTTGACGATGCGAAAGCTGCAATCCTGCGGCGGTTGTACCCGTTTGGGATTCCAGAAACCGTTGTTGATGTGCCGCCCATTTACGAAATGTTGTGGTGCAAACTTGCGGCCCGATACTTTCTGCGCCGTGGTGCAGAGGGTGAAAAGGCGCATGAAGAAAACGGGATCAACAGGCAGTACGGGTCTGTAAATGACGAGGACTTGCTATCCGAAGTCACGCCTTACGCTTGGGTTGCCGGGAGAAACTAAAATGCACGGTCTGGCGCGAAACAAAACAACCGTATATTACGCATTGTTAAAATCCAAATCGGAAATAGTGGACGATCACGGCAACAAAACGGGCCAATACAAACTGACCTATTACACCCCCGTTGCCCTGTCCGCTAATGTGCGTTGGGATTCGGGCGCGG
>CALFGU010000039.1 GCA_937877685.1 uncultured Prevotella sp. | reverse complement strand
GGGGGAGAGCGCCGTCCGGTCTTTTTCCGCCAACCGATCTTTTTCCGCCGTCCGGTCTTATTTCTGCCGTGCGGTTCTATTTCAACCATCTGGTGCCATTTCAGTTGCCCAGTTTTATTCCTGCCATCCGTTTTATCTCAGCCGTTCGGCATGATTTTTCAAACCTTCAAATAAAAACCTACGTCAACCTCTTGTTCATCTCAAAATAATGTTGTAATTTTGCACCGTCTTTCGAAAGAAAGCACTTGAAGTTTGTCCCATGGTGTAATTGGCAACACGTCAGGTTTTGGTTCTGTAATTTAAGGTTCGAGTCCTTATGGGACAACAGAACAAGGAGAGCTATCCGCAAGGATAGCTCTTTTATTGTATAAGAAATTAAACCTTACATAAGGAGAATTATTTCTTACTAAATTCAAATTTTGTCTAACTTAGGACGCACAATTTGAGACTTAGGAATGGTATTATGAGTTGAGGGGAATGTAGGGTAGTAATTACATGCATATAAAAGGTTATAAAACAGCGCTAATTCAGGTCTTTTATTTCTCGTGAGTGATGCGGTCTCTGTAATGTTTAAAAACAGTGTTCCAATGATGGTTGAACCGCTTGCAATAACCTAATTTTATCCCCCTTCCTGCTGCTTCTATGTCAAACTTTTTTTGTAAATTTGCATAGAATATAAGACTGGTAAAACAGATACGTTATAATGGAAGAAATTGAAAAGAAAGGCGCTGAATATTCGGCGAGTAACATTCAGGTTCTTGAAGGTTTAGAGGCGGTACGTAAGCGTCCAGCGATGTACATTGGTGACATTAGCGAAAAGGGGCTTCACCATCTTGTTTATGAAACTGTAGATAATTCTATCGACGAAGCGCTTGCTGGCTATTGTAAGAATATTGAAGTTACGATTTGTGAAGATAATTCTATCGTTGTTCAAGACGATGGTCGCGGTATTCCCGTTGATATGCACCCGAAGGAAGGTCGTTCTGCGCTTGAAGTGGTTATGACTGTGCTTCACGCAGGTGGTAAGTTCGATAAGGGTTCTTACAAGGTTTCTGGTGGTCTTCACGGTGTGGGTGTGAGTTGTGTGAATGCGCTTTCAACGCGTATGCTCTCACAGGTGTTCCGCAATGGTAAGATTTATCAACAAGAATACTCTAAGGGTAAACCTTTATATCCCGTTGAAGTAGTTGGTGTTACGGATTTGCGCGGTACGCGTCAGCAGTTCTGGCCTGATGGAGAGATTTTCTCTACTACGGTTTATAAATATGAGATTCTTGCAAACCGCATGCGCGAATTGGCTTACCTCAATGCAGGTATCCGCATTAAGTTGACTGACTTGCGTCCTGACGAAGAAGGAAATATCCGCACAGAGACTTTCTACTCAGAACTTGGTTTGCGTGAATTTGTGCGCCATATTGACTCGGGTCGTACGCGCCTTATTGATGATGTAATCTATCTCAATACAGAGAAGAATGGCATGCCTATTGAAGTGGCAATGATGTACAACACGTCGTACTCAGAAAATATTCATTCTTACGTTAACAACATTAATACGATAGAAGGTGGTACACACCTTGCAGGTTTCCGCTCTGCTTTAACACGCGTTTTGAAGAAGTACGCTGAAGAAACAGCTCAAAAGCAAATTGAAAAGGCGAAGATTGAAATCTCGGGTGAAGACTTCCGCGAAGGTTTGACTGCAATTATCAGCGTAAAGGTGGCAGAACCTCAGTTTGAGGGTCAGACAAAGACAAAGCTCGGTAACTCAGAAGCAGCTGGTGCTGTAAATCAGGCAGTAGGTGAAGCGCTTACGAATTATCTTGAAGAAAACCCCAAGCAGGCAAAGTTGATTGTCGATAAGGTAATCCTTGCTGCAACTGCACGTGTTGCTGCTCGCAAGGCGCGTGAAAGCGTACAGCGCAAGAGTCCTTTGGGTGGTGGCGGTCTTCCTGGTAAGTTGGCTGACTGCTCTTCTCGTAAGCCCGAACAGTGTGAGCTTTTCCTCGTCGAAGGTGACTCTGCGGGCGGTTCTGCGAAATCAGGTCGTAGTCGCGCCACACAGGCAATTCTTCCCCTCCGCGGTAAGATTTTGAATGTAGAAAAGTCGATGTGGCACAAGGCATTCGAAAGCGATGAAGTAAACAATATCATCACAGCTCTCGGTATCCGCTTCGGTGTTGATGGTGAAGATTCAAAGGAAGCAAACATCGACAAGCTCCGTTACCATAAGGTGATTATTATGGCCGATGCCGACGTTGACGGTCACCACATTGAAACGCTCGTAATGACTCTTTTCTACCGTTACTTCCCGCAACTTATCCGCGCAGGACACTTGTATTTGGCAATGCCTCCGCTCTATCGTTGCAAGAAGGGTAAGATTGACAAGTATTGTTACACTGATGAAGAGCGTGATGCTTTCATTCGTGAATACGGCGATGGTAATGAAAATTCTATCACACTCCAGCGCTACAAAGGTCTTGGTGAAATGAATCCCGAACAGCTTTGGGAAACAACAATGGACCCCGAGCGCCGAATGCTTAAGCAAATCACGATTGAAAATGCCGCAGAGGCAGATTACATCTTCTCAATGCTTATGGGCGAAGACGTAGGTCCACGCCGTGACTTTATTGAAGCAAATGCGGCTTACGCAGAAATTGATGCGTAAAGTTTTGAGGCGATAAGGTTTAAAGTCCTTTAGGTTTTAAGGTCTTATCCTCATGATTTCCAAAGAAGAGAGGTTTTAAGGTTATAAGGTTTATGTGGCCTTGTAGGCTTAAAACCTCTTAATGTTTGAGCAGTACTTGCATTCTAGTTGGAGTTAGATGTAGAATGTTT
This sequence comes from uncultured Prevotella sp., assembly GCA_937877685.1. Classification (GTDB taxonomy): domain Bacteria; phylum Bacteroidota; class Bacteroidia; order Bacteroidales; family Bacteroidaceae; genus Alloprevotella. The sequence continues at coordinate 195 of CALFGU010000039.1, read as the reverse complement.
AATCCAGATGGCGCTCTCCCCCTGTTAATAGGGGGAGGGGACCGCTCTGCGGTGAGGGGGTGTGAGAAATGCACCGCATGGATTACTCCTAACGACTCACTCCTAACGACTCACTTTTTCTGCACCCCCTCACCACTACGTGGTCCCAATTGATTTCGCTACGCTCATCTTCCTCCTTCTCGTAAGACATAGTAT
>CALFGU010000038.1 GCA_937877685.1 uncultured Prevotella sp. | reverse complement strand
GTTACTAATACTATGGTGCGTAAGCATGACGCCCTTAGGGAAACCAGTTGTTCCCGAGGTGTACTGCATGTTTACCACATCATAGCACGTTACTTTCTGCTTGGCTACTGCGAGTTCTTCGTCATCAATATTGCTGCCGAGGAGGAGGATTTCTGCGGTGTTATACATGCCACGGTATTTCTCCTGCCCGATATAGATGACGTTCTTCATCTGAGGAAGCGTCTTGCTCTTGAGGTACCCACGCTGGCAAGTGCGGAGTTCGGGAAGAATGTCGTAAACCATGTTCACGAAATCGTCATTGCCGCGGTCGCCATTGACAATGCAGAGCGTGTGCATGTCGGAGTTTTGACACACATATTCTAACTCCGCACGCTTATAGTTGGTGTTTACCGTAACGGCAACGGCACCGATTTTGGCGCAGGCATACAGGAAGGTCAACCAGTCGGGCACATTTCCCGCCCAGATGCCTACGTGCGTGCCTTTCTCCACACCGATGGAGAGCAAGCCCTTTGCCATGTTATCGACACGCTCATTAAACTGCTTCCACGTGAAGCGCAAATTGCGGTCGGAGTAAACAATATATTCTTTATCCGGCGTGGTGGCAGCCCAATGCTCCACCCATTCACCGAGGGTTCTGTTGAAGAGAGTCATGATGGTTTAGTTTGAGGTTGTAAGGTTTTGAGGTTATGAGGTCATAAGGTTATGAGGAACTATTCAACCTGAATTAACCATTAGATATTTAAGTCACCGCCTAACCGAATAGTCCTTAAAACCTAATAACCTTAAAGCGGAACGACCTTATAACCTAAATTGGCGTATATACCACTGCCAAAATCTTTGCCGCCTGCCCCTCGAATCCATGAACGTGATGAGGCACAATGCAGTCGTAATAGATAGTATCGCCTGCCTCAATGACATATTTTTTCTTGCCATGAGCCACCTCCACTGTGCCTTCCATCACAAAGATAAACTCTTCACCTTCGTGAGAAGAAAGAACATAGTCAAGACTATCCGTTGTGTCGATATCAATAATAAAGGGTTCCATGTGTCGGTCTGCCTTAGATTTCGACAAGGCACGGTAATGCATGTGCGTACGGGCATCCATGGAGTTATTAGAGAAACTGATGGTGTCGCTTGTCTCTTGCTTGCGACACACTACAGCACCGTGGTCATCTTGATCGTCCAAGAAGGTGCCGAGGCGCACACCAAGGGCGCGGGCGATCTTAATCAGCGGTGCCAATGAGGGGATGTCAATATTATCTTCAATACGTGCAATCTGCTCTTCTGCTAACCCTGTGCGTTCAGCGAGTTCTGCCACGCTGATTTCTCGGGTTTCACGAAGCGCTTTAATCTTTGCGCCAACAATCTTTGTGCTATCCATAGTTTTGATTTTGTGTTATTTTGTTAAGAGATTGACAAAAGTACAAATAATTTGTTAATGACCTACTATTTTTAGCAATAAAAAAGGCACACATTACCGTGTGCCTTAAAATCCTTTATAAAAGTAGAATTACTTTGTCAAATATTCAGTAACGTTCTTCTCAATGCGTGCTGCAAGATCTTCACCATCTTCCTTTACGAATGCTTCGCCGGTGATGCGTTCGTAGAGTTCCATGTAACGCTCAGAGATGCTCTTCACAATTTCAGCAGTCATTTCGGGAACCTGTTGGCCTTCCTTACCCTGGAAACCGTTATCCATCAACCATTCACGCACAAATTCCTTAGAAAGTTGCTTTTGGGGTTCGCCTGCTTCGAAGCGTTCCTGATAACCTTCTGCATAGAAATAACGGCTTGAGTCAGGAGTGTGAATTTCATCCATAAGGTAAATAGTACCATTATGTTTACCGAATTCATACTTCGTATCCACGAGAATCAATCCGCGTTCAGCAGCAATTTCTGAGCCACGCTGGAAAAGAGCAAGCGTATATTTTTCAAGAAGTTCGTATTCCTCGGGAGTTGCCAAGCCTTGTGCCAAAATTTCTTCCTTAGAAATGTCCGCATCGTGCTCACCGATTTCAGCCTTAGTTGTAGGAGTGATAATGGGTGTGGGGAACTTCTGATTTTCCTTCATTCCTTCGGGAAGACGTACGCCACAGATTTCACGAACACCGCTCTTGTAAGCACGCCATGCTGAACCGCAAAGATAACCACGAACAATCATTTCAACGGCAAAGCCTTCGCAACGAACACCTACCGTTACCATGGGGTCGGGAGTAGCCATTTTCCAGTTAGGACAAATGTCTGCAGTAGCATCGAGGAACTTTGCAGCAATCTGATTCAACATCTGGCCCTTGTAAGGAATACCTTCGGGAAGCACTACGTCGAACGCAGAAATTCTGTCACTTGCTACCATCACCAACTTATCGCCTACGCTATATACGTCGCGAACTTTACCATGATACACTGCTGTTTGACCAGGGAAATTAAAGTCTGTCTTTGTTAATGCACTCATAATTTATTGAGGTTTTAAGATTGAAGTTTTGAGGTTTTAAGGGGGTAAGGTTTTAAGGGACCTTGCGAGGGATTGGACTTCTATAATTTCTATAGATACTATAGATTCTGCTCCGCTTCCTCTGTTGCGCGATGTTGCTTACTTTCCTGTTCGTAAGCTTCTACGATGCGGGTCACTAATTTGTGACGCACAATGTCGCGCTTGTCCATTTCGATGAAGGCAATGCCACTCACATCCTTCAGGATGCGTTGTGCCTCAATGAGTCCGGATTTCTGTGAGGGCGGAAGGTCAATCTGTGTGCGGTCGCCGGTAACTATCATCTTCGTATTCCAACCCATGCGGGTGAGGAACATTTTGATTTGCGCCGAACTCGTGTTCTGTGCTTCGTCAAGGATAACTACGGCGTCGTTCAAGGTACGTCCGCGCATAAAGGCGAGAGGTGCGATTTGGATAATGTTACTCTCCATGTACTCCTGCAATTTTGCTGCGGGAATCATCTCTTGAAGGGCGTCGTAAAGGGGTTGCAAATAAGGGTCAATCTTATCCTTCATGTCGCCAGGGAGGAAACCGAGTTTCTCACCGGCTTCTACGGCAGGGCGGCTGAGGATGATTTTCTTCACTTCCTTATTCTTCAACGCACGAACGGCAAGGGCGATGGCGGTGTAAGTCTTTCCCGAGCCCGCAGGACCGATAGCAAAAAGCATATCGTGCTTGGCATACGCCTCAACCAAGCGACGCTGATTCTCGGAACGCGCCGTAATAGGTTTGCCACCGGTGCTATACACAATGACTCCCTCTTGATGTTGCTTTTGTGTCTTGCCACGCTTGATGATATTAAGAATGTCTTCCTCCGTGAGTTGGTTAAACTTCACGCAGTGCGCTTCCAACAATCGGAAGAGGTCCTCAAAGTCTG
>CALFGU010000037.1 GCA_937877685.1 uncultured Prevotella sp. | reverse complement strand
TAGGCTTCCAGTCGGTCCATTGACGCTGACCTTGGAATCCGGCAGCGATAGCATTGTGACCAATAGCTTCTTCCAAGAATCCCATTTCGCGGAGTTTGGGATTGCCCTGCATCAAGTCGCGTACGATAAGGGTCATCTTCACTACGAATTCCCAGTCGGCATCCTTGCCGGCGCGGTCCTTTTGTTTTTCGGGGCGGTTCTTGTCCCAACCTTCGTTTACCTTACAATACTTTTCTGTCCAGGCCATCGCCTTTTCATACTCTTCGTGGTCGTAAATGCCTTCCTCCATACGGCGAAGGATTTCCGTTTCATCCACACTTTCGTTGCGCATTCCCAAGTATTCCTGGAAGAAGTTTTGATCCACGATACTGCCGGCGATACCCATACACTGGCTACCCACTGAGAGGTAACTTTCTCCGCGCATAGTGGCAACAGCTAAGGCAGCGCGTGCCCAGCGAAGGATTTTTTCAGCAACGTCTGCGGGAATCGTGTTGTCGGTAATATCTTGCACGTCATGGCCATAGATGCCGAAAGCGGGAAGTCCCTTTTGTGCATGACCCGCCAATACTGCCGCAAGATAAACTGCGCCAGGGCGCTCCGTGCCATTGAATCCCCAAACCGCCTTTGGCCAATGGGGGTGCATATCCATAGTTTCCGAACCATAACACCAGCAAGAAGTCACAGAAATAGTGGCTCCTACGCCTTCACGTTCGAATTTTGCTTGACAAGCTGCCGTTTCAGCTACACGGCCAATAGTTCCGTCGGCAATGACACACTCAACGGGAGTACCGTCAGCATGTTTCACGTTGGCAGAAATCAATTCGGCAACAGCCTTTGCCAAGTTCATTGTTTTTTCTTCAAGACTTTCGCGAACGCCTCCTTGACGTCCGTCGATAGTTGGGCGAATCCCAATCTTAGGTAATTTGCTCATAAGTATTAAATAGGTTGTTTTGTGAAAAATGATGATTAGACTTTACAAAGTAACGTCTTTTTTTTGAAATATACCAATGAATTGCAGGGAAAAAAGCGCTGACTACGTCGCTTTCGTTCCTGTTTGTCCTGCAGATGCAAAAAAATGTTGCAGATTGGTGAATGAAAAAGGTGGGCGTTTGTACGTTTTGTGTCCGCACATTTCATGGATGCGTTAGCATGTTAAACTTAGGAAAAATAAAGTCTTTAATTGGGGCGCTAATAAGTAACTTACGACCTCGAATTAGTGACTTTCGTAAGCTGGTTAAAATCAGTTATTGGTGTCCAGTAAACTTTTTGAGAAGTAACGGCCTGAAAGGCCAATAAGCATCCAGCCCAGGGCAACGCCCTGGGGTTTTGGGCGTTTGGGTTTGCGCCCTGAAGGGGCAAAAGCAATTGTAAGAATCTAAAATGCAACGCTTTTGCCCTTTCAGGGCGCAAATTTCGACTGTAACAACACCCAGGGCGTTGCCCTGGGCTAATGGATTTATCCCCTTTCAGGGGGATCATGCAAACTAAGGGGCTTATACTATTCGAACGAATTTATATTCATAGAGTTAGAGGTGTTTACCGGACACCAATAAAAATCAGTAGTTTCCTTGGGTCAAAGAAAAAAAGAAAAGGTGCGTCAAAACGTGAGTTCTGACGCACCTTGTGTGGCGTTTAATAAAGGAAACCGAAGAGCCAGAGGGGAATTTCGTTTCCACGTCCTACTTCGGTGTTGTAACGTGCATAAATCGTGTCGGGCGAAGTGCGGAGACGCTTTGCGCGGTCGCACACGCAGATGTCGGTCTTTCCGTTAATTTGGTAACAACCTGGGCGACGCTTCTTGCGCACTTGGTGATGGCGCCAAAGGGTGTTGACAAAGAAGGTCTCCATAATGAGTTGGTCGTTCATGCTGGGCGTATAGAGCGAATAGAGCATGTTCGTGTTGTGGATCATTACGGCAGCGGGCTTCTTTGCTTGTGTGTCGCCTTCGCGGAATACCATGTTAATAAGGCGTGCTTCTTCCAAACACTTGAGATAGTTCATCACCGTGGCGCGGCTTGTGCCGATTTCTTCAGCCAACTTACTTACGTTGGGTGCAGAGTCTTCAGACATGGCCAAGAGGTAGAGCAACTTCTTGAGGCGTGAGAGGTACTTCAACTCGATTTGCTTGTTGAAGAGCACGTCCACCTCAATCATGTTGTTCATAGCCTTAAGCAAGGCTTCTGTGAAGTTGCGGTTTTCAAGGAAGAAGGGGAAGTAGCCGTGGTGAAGGTATTCCTGGAAGTACTGCCAGGGGCGTACTTTGGGAAGAATCGTTTTGAGAATCTGCTCGTGGTTGGTAAGCAACTCGTCAATAGAATAGGGACGGAAGTCATTGCCCGTTTGCAGATTGATATATTCGCGGAATGAGAATCCATGGAGCACATAAGTGCGCGCGATGCTTGCAAGTTCGTCATCACAATCGTTGTCGGGCACAGAAGTTGTCGTGTAAACGATGCGAAGACGGGGATATTTGTGGTAACATTCCAACACCTGCTTACGCCAATCCGTTAACTTAAAGGCTTGGTCCAAAAGCAAGACCATACCTCCCTGCATAACAAATTTACCTGCGAAATCTACAATACCGCAACCCTGGAAGTAGAAACTGTTACAGTTGATGTAGAGGCAATTGCGCATACGAACGTCGTAATGTTCCTTAGCATATTGCAAAAGGAAAGAGGTACGACCAACACCGCGAGGACCGCGGATTCCGATAAGACGATAAGTCCAATCGATAGAGTCCATTAAAGCGCGGCGAACCGGAAGGTTGGTGCGCTCAATGAGGTAAGCATGGGTTTGAAAAAAGGTTTCCATAATGATTTGTGTGCATTTTCTCTGCAAATTTACGTGAATAGTTTTGAATATGATACATATATGTGGCAAAAAATAAAGAATTTATGTGGTTTTTTTTAAAAGAAATAGGAGGGAGTGGCTTAGAAATGTGTAAAAGCAATAAGTAAAAAACAAAGAGGCGGACAGGGCGTAATATGTTGTAGAATATAAGGGGGTTGTCTGCTTGTGGGCGAATGTGAAGTGTGTTATAAAAATGTGGGGTCAAAAATTTGTTAGATTCTAAAATGTTCCTTAATTTTGCCAATACCGAAACCCGAACCATTGAGATGCAGACGATTCAACAATTTATCAATTACCTCTTGGCTGAAAAGGGGTATTCGCAGGCAACAGCCTTATCGTATCGCATTGCATTGACGGATTTGTGGAAGTTTTGCCAACGTACCGACGTGCTGATTACGTGGACGACGCTGGATAAAGATATCTTGCGCCAGTGGATGGCAAAGGATATGGAGCAAGGAATTGCGGCGCGCACGGTAAATAGAAAAATGAGCGCGGTGAGGAGTTTCTACCGATATTTGCTTCGTATGGAATATGTAATAGTGGACCCTACGGCACAACTGAAGAATCCTAAGGTGGAGCGCAGGTTGCCCACGTTCGTGAAAGAGCAAGAGATGGACCGCCTTTTTGACGAGGTGAGTTTCGGTGAGGGGTATGAAGCGGAGCGTGACCGATTGATTTTGCTCACTTTCTATAGCACGGGAGTGCGACTCTCGGAATTGCTGGGGTTGAAAGTTAGTGACGTGGACTTGACGGCAAAAGAGTTGAAAGTTCTGGGGAAGCGCAACAAGCATCGCGTGATTCCTTTTGGCGATGAACTCGCTGAGGCGTTTAAGGCATTCTTTCACGTGCGTGGCGCTGAGATTCGTCATGATTTGGGTGAAGTGTTCTTGCGACCCGATGGGAAAGTGATGACGGCGCAAGAGGTGAGGGGAGTGGTGAAAAAGTATCTGTCGTGCGTGACGCACCAACAAAAGCGTTCGCCTCACGTTCTGCGACACACGTATGCCACGGTGATGCTAAACAATGGTGCAGATTTGGAAGCAGTGAAGGAACTGCTTGGACATGAAAGCATTGCGACAACTGAGGTGTACACCCATACCACTTTTGCAGAATTAAAAAAAGCTTATGAAAAGGCCCACCCAAGGGCGTAGTACTAACCAATATAAATTAAGGAGGATTACTATGGAAATCAAGATTCAATCCATCCACTTCACGGCAACAGAAAAGTTGCAGGAGTACATTGACAAGAAAGTCTCTAAGTTGGAAAAAGCTAACGATATTGTCCGCGCAGATGTTATCCTCAAAGTAGTAAAGCCCGAAACGGCAATGAACAAGGAAGTAGGCATCAATGTGCATGTAGCTGGTGCTGAACTCCGTGCGGAAAAGGTTTGCGATACATTCGAAGAAGGCGTAGATCTCTGCTGTGACTCTTTGGCGCGTCAACTTCAGAAGCACAAAGAAAAGAGTGCTAAGTAACCGACCGTTTACACATTATATATATAATAAGGAAATGGTAAATGCTTCGGTTGTGTGAAGAAGTGGTTTCTTGGCAACAGGGAATCCGTTAAAATCCCAACTGTAAGCGTAGTGATATAAGATGTGTTAAGATTATCTGGAAGGTAAGTACGTAAGCCTTCCAGATAGTTTTCTCTCTAAACGAACTGTGGATGAATGAAATACTTGGTTTTCAGTTGGAGGTTCGAGGGAGAGCAATAAAGTGCTGTTTGATATATTTTTTAAGAAAAATCATGGAAAATGTTTTGTGAATAAAAAAATATGTCTAACTTTGCACCCGATTAGAGGAAAGACCTCTTTTCTGACGGGCAAATACCAGAGTGGCCAAATGGGGCAGACTGTAAATCTGCTGGCTTACGCC
>CALFGU010000036.1 GCA_937877685.1 uncultured Prevotella sp. | reverse complement strand
TTCCAGTTACTTGTCTTTGTTGTACTGGGCGGTGCTGATGCCGATCAGAGCGCCGATGAGGGTGCAGATGATGGCAGAAACTTGGGCAACCTCTGCGGCATAGCCCCACGCGAACAGCTTGTCGAGGCCGACATAAGCCGTAGTGATGGCGGGGATGCAGATAAGGACAACCCACTTGAGGATGTCATAAACCTTATCGGGGAGTTTCATTGTTTGACCTCCATTTCTTGTACTTCGTGGTTAACCTTGTCGATGAACGAGTTGCCTCCCTCTGCTTTGTATGCTGCGTACAACAGGCAGAAGTTCTCAAACTCATACTGCTGGAGTTTATTGTCGTGGTCTTTGCCACGATAGTAGATGGAAAGCATCGCTGAACGGAGTAGGCATCTTTGCCCCTCTCGCATCTCGTTAAGCCCAAACAGCTTTGCGCGGATAGGCTTGACGAACAGAGCGATTGCTGCGGAGATGGCGGTTATAAAACCACAAACTTCCGCAATTTGAGCGAATGTAATCATTTTGCTCTCACCTCGCTCATTCAAAAGTTAGCCAGCAGAGGCAGTTGACATCTTCCTCTGGTATCCCGAACATTCCGGGTGCAGGTGCGTGATATCCTTGCCATGTGTAGAAGTCTTCGTTGATCCCAACCGTCTGACCTAAGAGATAGTCATGATCTTCACGAACCTTATCGTCCATCATGGTCACCCAAGTCTTGGTTTTTGCCCCCGCCTTTGTTGCGGTCGAAAGTGCGGATTCGTTGGCATCCCGGTGAACTTCGGTTTCCGCGATCCTTATCAGATCGTCCACGCTTCCGTTGCTTGCGAAGTAGTCCTCGACTCTCTGTCTCCAAGTCTTACCTGCCACCTCTTTATCCACAACTGCCATTGCGTCATCAGCGGTTGGTGTCCAATCGAATGAAAGGTTTTCGCCTGTTACGGTGTTGCCCTGTGCGTATGCCAGTAGGAATAGGTCAAGCATCTCATCAATAATGTCTTCCTCTTCCTCTTTCGCTTTTTCCTCGTTTTCTTCGTTTTCGTTGTCTTTATCTTTTTCATTCTCTTCGGAGTCGTCTTTATCCTTTTCTTCGTCATCGAACGGCAGTATGGAAGCCATGTTTATTCCTCAATAATGTCTACAACGCCAAGGTCTTGCAGTGTCTCCGCTCTACGCCGGGTGACTTCCCACTCTTCGTTGGCTTCTGGGGTTTTCTTGCGCTCAAGGTCAAGGAAGATTTTCTTGCACCGCACCTTGACGATTTGGCTCATCTGTTCCTCATAGTCTGGCGGCACGGGAAGAAGCAGTTCGTTCCAACGGTCTTCCGGGGCGGTATACTTGAACTTCTTGAGTCCTTTGTATATTTCCTTAGTCGGGATCACGCTCATGTCCATCGGGAGAACAAATCCGTTGACTCCGTTAATAACTCCGATCTCATGGATGACTTTAAAGTCGGTCACAATGACGGGAGTCCCAACGCTGAGTGCTTCCACCACGGAGTAGCAGTAACCCTCTGCATCTGATAGCTGAACGTAGTAGTCAGCGTCCGCGATGTAGTCTATGATGTCCAACCTTGGCGGTCGGATCACAATGTTCCTGTTTGATACAGGTCTGTGATTATCT
>CALFGU010000035.1 GCA_937877685.1 uncultured Prevotella sp. | reverse complement strand
AAAAGAAAAAAATGCCACACTTCTCCCGAAGTATGGCATCCGTATTGAGAAAAAACCTTTTTAAATTGAGAGAGAGAAAGTATTATGCTTCTTCAGCAACCACTTCGAAGGGAAGTTCTACATTAACATCCTTGTGAAGCTTTACTGTTGCAGTGAATTTACCTACTTCCTTAACGTCCTTGAGGACGATAACCTTGCGGTCGATATTGAAGCCGAGCTTTGCAAGTTCTTCCGCAATGTGGTGGTTAGTAATGCTACCATAAGTTGCACCAGTTGCGCTAACCTTAGTTGCGATTACGATGTTTTCAATTGCACCGAGCTTAGCGCCGAGTTCTTCAGCTTCCTTCTTAATCTGTGCAATCTTGTGAGCGCGCTGCTTGAGTTCTTCAGCAAGCATCTTCTTAGCAGATGCTGAAGCGATAACAGCCTTGCCTGTGGGGATAAGGTAGTTGCGTCCGTAACCGTCCTTTACAGTAACGATTTCGTCCTTGTAACCCAAACCAATAACGTTTTCTTTCAAAATGAGTTCCATATCTTATACCTCCTTTTTTATTTCATCATATCTGTTACGAAAGGAAGCAACGCCAAGTGACGAGCACGCTTCACTGCCTGAGCTACACGACGCTGGAACTTCAATGAAGTACCAGTGATACGACGGGGAAGGATCTTACCCTGTTCGTTCAAGAACTTCTTGAGGAATTCAGGATCCTTGTAGTCGATATACTTGATACCGCTCTTCTTGAAACGGCAATACTTCTTCTTCTTAACATCCACTGTGGGGGGAGTCAAATATCTGATTTCTGATTGTGCCATTGCTTAGTCCTCCTTTAGTTTGAATTTTTGTTACGACGCTTAGCTGCGTATTCAGCAGCATACTTTTCCATCTTAACAGTGAGGTAACGCATTACGCGTTCGTCACGACGGAAAGCAACTTCTAACTTGTCTACAACTGTAGGTTCAGCCTTGAATTCTACCATCTGATAGAAACCTGTAGACTTCTTCTGGATGGGGTAAGCAAGCTTCTTCATGCCCCAAGCTTCTTCATTGATAATCTCTGCACCTTGTTCTGCGAGAATACCCTTGAACTTTTCGACCGCTTCCTTTGCCTGTACGTCAGACAAAACGGGAGTAAGGATGAAAACGGTCTCGTACTGATTCATCATACGTTTGTTAATAATTAATGAGTTAGTAATTGTGCCCTTACAAACATAATACATGTCCGCAAAAAGCGGTGCAAAATTACGACTATATTTTCATTTAAGCAAAGGTATCTTCTTATTTTTTAACCAGAAATCCACTTTTTAGTGAAATTCACCTATAAATCTACCTTCTGAAGGGAATATCCAAGATGCTTTAGGCGAACTGAGGCACCTAAACAGAACATTAATTTACAAACTCTCACAAAACAATGATATGCTAAAGGAGATTGAGGGGGTATTTGTTCGCGACGAATGCTGCTTGTTGCTATTCTTGCACAAGTTCGGTAAAGCGCCACATATTTCTGTGCCTCTTTGCTATCGAGCGTTAAGTTTAAATGGTTCATAAGGATATTATCATCCATATCATCAAATCCTTGTTTGCCATAGAAGGATGTGTAGGGAAGTTGAACTAATGCATCCCAATCTCTATCCCACCCTTCTGCAACAGCCATACCTAAGTATGCCGCCCAAGCCACTGAAACTTCAGGGTAGTCAGCAATCTGAGTCACCGCATCAGCTATATACTCTTGTTGCATGCGCTCCCACTGCTCCAAGAGGTCATCTGTCATCATGAAATCTCCATCTAAATCTTCAACAGGTAAAAGTATTGCAGATTTAACACGCATTTCAAACGACTCTAAGTAATCTTTTTCTTCCATATTTTATAATGTACTTTTATATTCTTGGCAAAGATAAAATTAAGTCTCAAAGTTTTTAAATTATTTGAGACTTAATTTAAATTGTTTGAGACTTAATTTTAAAAAAGTCAATATCTATTTTTTCTTTGAAAAAGGAATACGGACGAATTGCTGTTTCTGTTTGCAAGTATTATATAATTTGCAGGAGCGATTCTGCAAGTTCGTGAGCTTTACCTCGTGCGGGCTTACCCGTTTCCGTTAGTGGAAGTTGGTCCACCTGAAAGAAATGTTTGGGCACTTCATAACGACTCACAACATTCACACAAGATTGGCGCAAAGCTTCTACTGACACCTCCCCTTCATAAAGCATCGTAAGCGCTTGTCCGAAATGCGCATCATTTACGTATGTTAACAAAAGCTTTACGGGGAGTGAATCAGAGAGTTGATTCTCAATCGCCTCAATTTGCAACTTTACACCTCCAGAAATTATAACATTGTCGCGACGCCCTAACACTCGAAAATTCCCATTCGGAAGAATCTCGACAATATCATTCGTTATGAGAGGATTAGGAGACGTCAAATCGTCAGTAAGTATTAAGCAATTTTCGGCATCTGTACTCAACGTGACACCATAAAGAGGAGTAAATTCGAGTTGGCGCTGAATTCCGTTAATTCTTCTGAGTGCAACATGTGAGAGTGTTTCTGTCATGCCGTAGGTTGCAAAAATTTTCACGCTTTCAGGTAATGACATTGCTATCTGTTCCACACTTTCAGGAATCGCTCCCCCACCGACAATTACATGTGAAAGTTTTTCGAGAACGCGACGTGACTCTTCATTATTCAGAATCTCTGTTAATTGATGGGGAGTTATGGCCAAAAGCGTTTGTTCTGAAAGTCTGCTTTCATCAAATCCTAATAACGGGTTTGCTTGAGGTGACACGGATTCAATTCGCATCCCCCCAACTAAGGCACGTACTATCATCATCTTGCCTGCGATATATTGCGTAGGCAAACAGACAAGCGCCACGCTCCCTGGTTGCAAACCAAGGACAGACAACGTGCGTTTAGCACTATTAATCATCCTACTTTTCTCTACAAACATTCTTTTGGGAGCACCTGTAGAACCAGAGGTTTGAACTTCTATAAAAGATGACGATTTTTCAAACTCTCGAATAAAATCCTCAATATGTTGCATGGGGCGACAAGAAAAAGAGCGTTGAAATTGCACAAGGGCAACGATCAACGCTCCATATTTGTTATCTATTACTTTAACGCATCCAAATTCTGCTGGTTATAAATCTGCTTACCTTCAGAAGTATAGATATACTCAAGACGTGCAGCGTAAGCCTTTTCAATCTTACCGCGCACCATCTTCATCGTACTGTTAATCATCTGATTCTGCTCAGTGAAAGGTTCAGCAAGCACAGCAAATGTTGCGGGCAACCAGCGTTCGGGGAACATTGTTTCGAGTTCACCACCCTTCTTAAACACGTTGATTTGCTTCTCAATTTCGCCAATAGCAGCCTTACGACCTTCTTCCGTTTCAAGAGTCAAACCTTGGTGTGCGATATGACGCAAGAGGCGTTCCTTGTTGGGAACAACAAGTGCAGTAGTATAAGCCGACTGGTTGTTGTAAAGCATGATTTGGTCGATACATGAAGAGTGCTCAACGAGTGCTTCTTCAATGCCTTCGGGACTATACTTTTCGCCATCACTACCAATGAGCAAACTCTTGAAGCGACCCTTAACGTAAAGCAAGTTTTCCTTTGACATATAACCTAAGTCACCCGTATAAAGATAACCATCCTTCACCGTTTCAGCAGTTGAAGTGGGGTTCTTCCAATAACCAGCCATCACGTTTTCACCCTTAACGACAATTTCACCCATTTCACCAACGGGAAGTTCCTTACCGTCAGCCATAATCTTGATTTCAATGGGCTGAACGAGTTTACCGCTAGAACCGAAACGATAACGTTCAGGACCGTTAGACGAAATTACGGGAGTTGCTTCTGAGAGACCATAACCTTGGAACATAGGCATACCGATGCCCATATAGAACTTCTGAAGGTCTTTATCAAGAAGTGCACCGCCACCGATAAAGAAGCGCATTTCGCCACCGAAGTTTTCACGCACCTTTGAGAAGAGAATCTTGTCAAACAACTTCACCATGGGAGCGAGAATATAACGCCATCCCTTGAAATCGAGATTTGAATCGCCATTGTAAATCTGTGACACCTTCAAAGCAAAGTTGAAGAGACGAACCGTTCCCTTACCCTTCGCGCGAATACCATTCTCAATATTCTTCTTAAACGTCTTTGCCAAAGCAGGCACAGAAAGAATGAAGTGAGGTTTTACTTCCTTAATATTAAGGGGAATATTCTTAAGTGTTTCGAGAGGCGTACGACCAACTTGAACTGTTGCTGCTGTAGCACCGCGAGACATCATGATGTAGAAACCAACAACGTGTGCGAAGCAGTGGTCAAGGGGAAGTATAATGAGTGTACGCCATGTTTCATCGATATGAACGAGTGTGAGTGACTGCTCTACATTCGCCGTATAGTTGCGGTGTGTCAACACAACACCCTTGGGGTCAGCTGTAGTACCTGAAGTATAAGTGATGGTTGCGTAGTCGTCGTTCTGCAAAGAGTTTGCCACACTGAGGAATTCCTCCATTGTGTGTGTCTTCAAGAATTCATCACCCATTGCGAACACATCATCCACAAGAATTTCCTTATCCTCAAGTTCGCCACAATTATCGAATACGATAATCTTTTCTACGGCATCCAACTGGTCCTTAATAGCACGCACTTTCTTCAACTGAGTGCCTGAAACCATAACGAACTTTACATCACCATGCTTCAAACGGAAAAGCAAGTCACTGCTTTCTTCCAACTTGATTGAAAGAGGCACGTTAATAGCACCTGCATAGAACATTGCTAATTCGCCAATAACCCATAGATTACGACCTTCTGAAAGCAATGCCATCGTATCCCCCTTCTTAACACCAAGAGCCTGAAGACCTGCACCCAAGCGGTAAACTTGTTCTTTTACTTGAGCATAAGTTGTAGGTTCAAACTTCTTACCAGTTTTTTCAAGCAAAAAGGTATTCTGTCCATACTGCTTAACTGACTCCTCGAAGAGGTCAACTAATGTTTTCTTCATAACTATTGAATTATTTTTATAAAATTCTGATTGACTGTTTCGTGTAATTTAGAGTATAGCATTTACAACTATCACACTAAGTTCTCCACAAAACGGGTGCAAAGTTACTAATAATTACACAATAACACATTTTTTGTGCATATAAAGTTAAATTTTGCTAAAGAAA
>CALFGU010000034.1 GCA_937877685.1 uncultured Prevotella sp. | reverse complement strand
TAGGGCATCATCCCCAGCGTCATTCCAAAGTTGGGCGCAAGACGGAATCCCGACATCACATAATCGATGGAGGAGTTGTTGGCATTCTTCTTGGCATTACCCTGTTCGAGGTGGGCGTATTGGAGTGAGAAACCTACGTCAAAAATCAGCGTGAGCGAGTCAATGGAAGCATAAGAAGCGGGGTTCTTAAAGTTTAATTGCTTCGCGTCGTTCATACCGTAGGCAAGACCTGCCATGCCCTTGTTAAAACCCTGCGCCTGGTCGTTTTGAAGTCCGTAGCCATAGCGAGAGTAAGGGGAGTTAGAACCATTGGTTTGGGCAAAAGCCCCAATGACTCCAAGGAGAAGTGAAGCGGAGAGTATAATCTTTTTATACATCGGTATGTTGATATTTTTAGAATGGAAAGTCCTTTGTTTTTATCGGACAAGTTCATGCAGTCCGCGTAACACGAGGTGCGGATCATGGGTGATGCAGGGCGCGACGTCGGGTGAAAATTCAAAATGGTTACCGCCTGTGTAGAACACATGGAGGTTGGGGAAGCGCTTTCGGCACATGCGGATGTAACCTTCTATTTCAAATTTTACTCCGTTAATTGCGCCGCCGCGAATTGCTGTTGCCGTGTCGTAACCAAGGTCGGGAAGTTCGCCCTCAACAGAGATGAGCGGCAGCGCAGCCGTATGTTCGTGCATGGCCTTTAGGCGAAGTTCAACGCCAGGGGATATATTCCCGCCCGCAAATTTATGCGTCTCGTCAATCACGTCAAAGGTGAGGCACGTGCCTGCATCAATGACCAGCACGGGCGTGTTGGGCATCTGCGTTACGGCAGCAATGTCGGCCGCAAGGCGGTCGGCGCCAAGTCCTTGAGGAATCTGCTGAAAATAAGGTTGAGCGCAGGGCGACGTGTAAGACAAACGCAACACGGGGCAGGGGAGTAAGTGCAACGCTCGTTCCAGCGCTTCGTTAGGACCTGCTACATTTGAAACGGCGCAAGCTTTAATGTTGTAAGCCGTACAAAGTTTCCCAATTTCCGTATGCCAATCCGTAGCGACGCGCTCGCTAAAAATTATTTCGTCAGCTTGGAACACCGCCACTTTGGCGGAGGTGTTGCCAATGTCTATGGTTAAAATCATGGAAGAGTAAAGATAAAAGTGAAAAGATAAAAGAGCATAGTCAATTGATGCCCTCAAATTAAAGAATGATAGAGTAAAGAACTATTGTCAGTACGGCATTTTCGTTCCGAACGGCATCTTTTATCTTTACTCTTTTATCTTTTATCTATTCTTCTTCCTTCCACCCCTGCGCCTTGAGTAGAAACTCTTGACCGTCGCGGGTGATGAGCGCTGCACCGAGGTCGGGGCGGGTGATGTGACCGATGATTTTTACGTCCTCGAGTTGTGCCACGCGGTCGTGCTCTGTGAGGGGCACGGTGAAGAGAAGTTCGTAATCTTCTCCCCCGTTGAGGGCGCAGGTGGTGAGGTTCATGTTAAACTCCTCGGCAGTTACGGCGGTGAGGTAGTCAATGGGGA
>CALFGU010000033.1 GCA_937877685.1 uncultured Prevotella sp. | reverse complement strand
CATAGCCTATATCTCAATACTACGGACCGACAGCAGATAATCAGAATTTCCGGCAAGGCCAAAGGAATCCTGACCGGTGAGACTTACAAAGATGAAGTAATCCTCCCTCCTTTCGAGGCTGAGTTCATAGAGAGAAAATAAATGACCACGAGTTGCAACTGAAACATATAGCCGATATGAAAAAGATCCTAATCATTATCCTGGGCATATCATTCGCCATATGCGCTTATGCCCAACCGCCTTATCTCCAGAGCCAGACATATGATGTCGGACAGGATTTCGGCGATTATCTTTTGCTCGGCCACGGTCAGGAGCTGGTCGGCGCAGGCGAAAAGCCGGATCTTAACGGGCTGCAGCAGCAATACAGCCGTTTCCCCATTCCCCTGGGTATCTATGAGAGCGAGGAGGAAGGTATGGGGCTGTGGGACAAGCTCTGCCACCGCGTGGCGGTAGATAACTTCAACCTCGCCGCCAGTCTGATTTTCCTGTGCGCCATTCTGCACACCTTTCTGGCACCCAAGTTCCAGGCACTCGCCCACAAGCTCGAGCATGCTCACAAGCAAAAACTCAAGCAGGAGAAGGAGCAACTCAACTTCACCGCCGAGCGCTTAGAACGCGAAGGCGATTACGGAAAAGTAGCCGAAATTCGCTACAGCACCCTTCCCGCGCTTGACCAACGCTTAGAGCAACTCACCAATGACCTTAAGGCGCGCCAAGGGGCTGAAGCCATGGTAAAAGAAGTGGTTACTGCCGACGACATTGCCGACATCGTGAGCCGTTGGACGGGCATTCCCGTGACGCGCATGCTTCAAAGTGAGCGCGAACGCCTGTTGCATCTTGACGCAGAACTTCATCAGCGCGTTATCGGGCAAGAAGAGGCCGTTTCAGCAGTAGCCGACGCTGTGCTTCGTAGCCGTGCGGGACTTCAAGACCCGAAGCGACCGATTGGGTCGTTCATCTTCCTCGGCACGACAGGTGTAGGTAAAACAGAGGTAGCGCGAGCGCTCGCAGAATTGCTCTTCAACGATGAACAGATGATGACGCGCATTGACATGAGTGAGTATCAGGAAAAGCATAGTGTAAGCCGCCTCGTTGGGGCACCTCCGGGATACGTTGGGTATGATGAAGGCGGACAACTTACCGAGGCGGTGCGCCGCAAACCTTACTCCGTTGTGCTCTTCGACGAGATTGAAAAGGCGCATCCTGACGTGTTTAACATTCTGCTTCAGGTGCTTGACGACGGTCGCCTGACGGACAACAAGGGACGTACGGTAAACTTCAAAAACACCATCATTATCATGACTTCAAACCTCGGCAGCGCGCACATTCAAGCCCGATTTGACGCTGCGCGTGAAGCAGGAACGACAAACGAAGACTTCTTTGCTCACGAAGGAGATACGTTGAAGGATGAGGTAATGGGAATGCTCAAGCAAACTATCCGCCCCGAGTTCCTGAACCGCGTAGACGACATCATCCTTTTCCACCCCTTGAGCGAGGCGGACATTAAGGAAATTGTGCGCCTGCAGGTGGATCAAATTCGCCGCAGATTGGCAGAACAGCAAGTAACACTCACGCTGACAGAACAAGCGCTTGAACTTATTGCTCACGAAGGTTACGATCCGCATTTCGGAGCGCGCCCCGTAAAGCGTGCACTACAGCGCATGTTGCTCAACCGCCTCAGCCACGATATTTTGGCGGGAACCGTCAGTAAGGACTTGCCCATTCAGGTAGATGCCAATGGCGAAGAATTACTGATAACCAACGGAATGACGCCATTAGAAGCGCGCACCTAACGTCCGCTCAAAACGCGATGCCTAATTCTTAAAACAAAGTCTAATATTCGAGCGCTTAAGTTACAAATTGTGCGCCGAATGTTAGACTTTGTTTTTGTATATTTAGATGCAGGAATGAGAACATGGTGGTAATATGGAATAAACCCTGTTCTACGGTTCCTCATCAACCCAAATTCACGCCCTGTTCTGACAGATAGTTTTCGAGATAAACCCGTTTTTCCCGTTTTTCATTACCATGCGTTAAAAATATTAAAGCGTGGAGGGCTCTAAAATGCGAAAAAGCATTAACTTTGGGGCGTATTTATAACCAACACAAGAGACGTGGAAGGTCGTATGCACCTTTCACGATGCTTTATTTTTAGACAACTTAGCGAACAAAATGAAAAGATTTTTCTTGTTTCTTCTTACATTCCTTCCCTTCATGGTCTTCGGTCAAGATGCTCCTAAGCGCGAATTTCGCGGAGCATGGATTCAGATTATCAATGGACAATTTCAGGGAATGAGTCGCCACCAAATGCAGGCAAATTTAACCAACCAGTTAAATGTATTGCAAGCCTGCGGCATCAACACCATTATGTTTCAAGTTCGTGGCGAAGCCGATGCACTTTATGAGAGTCCTTACGAACCCTGGTCGCGATTCTTGACCGGCAAACAGGGACAGACGCCCTCGCCTTACTGGGATCCCTTGGCATGGATGATTGAGGAATGTCACAAACGCAATATGGAACTCCACGCTTGGATTAACCCCTTCCGCGCCAAGACAAAGGGCACCACGGAATTGGCGGTAACACATCCCTATGTGCAAAATCCCGAGCGCTTCTTCAGTTATGGCGACCTCCTTATCTTCGACCCCGGTTTGCCAGAGAATCACGATTACATCTGCAAGGTGGTGGAAGACATCGTGAAGCGTTATGACGTTGACGGACTCCATATCGATGACTACTTCTACCCTTACCCTGAAGCCGGACGCCAAATTCCTGATGACGTCACCTTTAAGTTGTATAGCAATGGTTATAAGAACCGCAACGATTGGCGTCGCTACAACGTAAATTGCTTTATCGAAAAACTTTCAAATACCATCCATCGTGCAAAACCCTGGGTGAAGTTTGGCGTCAGTCCTTTCGGTATTTACCATAACGAAAAGAATGGTGGCAACATTATTGGCAGTAAGACCAATGGTTTGCAGAATTATGACGACCTTTATGCCGACATCCTTTATTGGATAGAAAAGGGGTGGGTAGACTACAACGTGCCCCAAATATACTGGGAGATTGGACACAAGGCGGCAGACTATGACGAATTGATTCGTTGGTGGTCGCGCTATGCCGGTAAGCGTCCCCTCGTTATCGGTCAGGACGTCGAGCGCACCGTAAGAGCAAAGGACCTTAAGAATCCTGCGCAGAACCAGATGGCTGAAAAGTTCCGCCTCCAGCGTACGCTTCCCAACGTTGTGGGATCTTGCATGTGGTATAGCGCAGCCGTGGTGCGCAATGAGGGAGGTTATGCGTCACAATTGGCATATAATTATCACGCCACCCCAGCCCTTCAGCCCCTCATGCCTTTCCTTGACAGCAAGGCGCCTAAGAAGGTGAAGAAGCTCAAAGACATGTGGATGCCCGACGGTTACTACCTCTTCTGGTCGGCACCCTCTGCTAAAAAGGAGTTAGACAAGGCAAAATACTACGTTATTTATCGCTTCGCCAACAAGGAAAAGATTGACCTTAACAATCCGAAGAACATCGTAGCGATAACCAATAAGACGATGTACAAACTTCCTTACCAAGATGGCAAAACAAAGTACACCTATGTCGTAACAGCGCTCGACCGACTCCAAAATGAGAGCAAGGCGGTGAAGTGTAAGGTGAAGTTATAGTTTTTTTTGAGGGAACGAAGTACGATGAACTATAGAGTAACCTTTTTATAGAAAATTCGAGGTTATATGAATAAGTCAAAGGAAACTACTTACAACTCTTTAGTTACCGATATTCGCAACATTATAGAGGAAGGGCGACGCCGTGCCTTTGCTTCGGCAGGGCAAATTACCCTCCTAACCTATTGGAATATTGGACGTCGCATTGTTGAAGAAGAACAATCTGGCAATACTCGAGCAGCATATGGAAAAATGCTTATTCCAGACCTTGCCGAGCAACTAACGAGTGAATATGGTTCGGGATATGGCAAACGCAATTTAGCATACTTTCGCAAGTTCTACTTAACTTTCAACGACATAGAGATTTTGCACACGCGTGTGCAAAATCTTAATTGGTCGCACATCCGTCGTCTGCTCTCCGTAAATAGTCCTGAGGCTCGTGAATGGTATCTTAAAACGGCTGCTGAAGATATGTGGAGCGTCAAAACAACTGCATAGTAATGAGTAGCACTCAGAATTGTTTAAGCAATAATATAGTAGTTGCCAGTAAAAACGATCATACCCCCTCCCCTCCTATGGAGGTTCTCCCCCTATCTTAAGGGGAGAGAACCATGCGGGTTGTATTCTATTCCCTTTACC
>CALFGU010000032.1 GCA_937877685.1 uncultured Prevotella sp. | reverse complement strand
GGTAAATGCAGTTGCCCAATGACTTAGACATTTTTGCCTTACCGTCAGTGCCGGGGAGGCGGAGACAAGCGGCATTTTCGGGGAGCATAATCTGAGGTTCAACGAGCGTATCGCCATAGATGTAGTTGAAACGGCGTACGATTTCTGTCGCCTGCTCAATCATGGGGCGCTGGTCCTCACCTGCGGGAACGGTTGTCGCACGGAAGGCAGCGATGTCTGCAGCCTGCGAAACGGGATAGGTGAAGAAACCTACGGGGATTGAACTTTCAAAACCGCGCATCGCGATTTCGGTCTTCACCGTCGGGTTGCGCTGCAAGCGACTCACGCTTACGAGGTCCATGAAGTAGAACGAAAGTTCGCAGAGTTCAGGAATCTGACTCTGAATGAAGAGTGTTACCTTTTCAGGGTCAAGTCCGCACGCCAAATAGTCGAGTGCCACTTCGATAACATTCTGACGCACCTTTTCGGGATTGTCAATGTTGTCCGTGAGCGCCTGAGCGTCGGCGATAAATACGAACATCTTCTTGAAGTCACCCTCATTCTGAAGTTCAACTCGGCGACGGAGTGAACCTACAAAGTGACCAATATGAAGGCGTCCAGTTGGGCGGTCGCCTGTAAGGATAATCTTTTCGTTTGCCATATTCTTGTGGAGTGTTTTTACGGATTCAGATGGGTGCCTATTTCGTATAGGCGCCTATGAGTGTGCAAAATTACGAAATTTTAATCACATTGCAAAGCGTAAATCCATCATAGAAAAAACTCTCTTAGATAGCGTTGAAACTATTAGTGCGTTAATTTAAATTATTAGTGACTTAGTGCGCGCTATTAGTAACTTAGTTTTGACTATTTAAGATGGAGTTTAAAATGGTTGTATGACTGAGGCGCGAATGCCTATCTTCATCCTCTGACAGAGGGGATTATACAGAAATAAAAAAGTATCCCTCCGATGCCGAAGGGATACTGAAACAACTGTGTTGGGTTTATGTATAAAAGTTAATGCTGACGTGGGGATTTTTTTGGACCTCAGAACTTCAGAACTTCAGAACCTCAGAACTCAGTGAGCGAAAGTTAGAACCCGAAGGTGATACCCGTTGACCAAGATTGGAATTTCGGACCCTTTCCGCTCTCAAAGACGTTGCAAGGACTGTACTTCACGTACAAACCCAAAGCACCGTACTTCAAATGTCCCATGAAGTCCACCGTAACGGGGTTTTGGTGGAGATGCGTGTCCAGTTCCTTCACGCCCTGTCCCTCGGGAGTGGTGTAACGTGTCTTTAGCGAAGCATAAGTGTTGAAATTCACAATGCTCGAAGCGCTAAGGCTGATTTTATCCGTCATATAGTATTTCACCTCAAAGGGAACGGTCCAACTGAACACCTTTGCGCGAGAAAAACCAATATGTGCGCCCTCTGGATAATTCGTTAAAACGGTATTGCCATTGGGTTCGCGGCTAAAGCGCACCTCATCCGTCATGCGGAAATTCTTCCAGTTCGTACCCACCCCGAATCCGTAAGAAAAGCGACTCATGCGCGGTTGGTACATAAACATTAAGCGGGGACCAAGGAACTCATACGAGTCAAACATTTCCGTGTGCATGCCCTGAGGTGTGTTAAGGCTGGCAACATAACCGACGCCCAATAATCCGAGATTTATATTCAACTGCGGAGATGCGTTTTCCCATCTGTGCTTCTTGACGCGCGATGTTGTTGTGCTTATAGTGGTGGTGGTAACTCCCTGTTTATTCTCTTTTACTGAAGTACTGAAGAACGGAATTTTGAAGTTCCATTCCGTGTTGCTCTCATTGATGAGCGTGGGAGTGTCCTTAGTGAGCGGAATCATCTGTCGGTAGGAAAACTCTGGGTTTCCGTTTTTACCTTGTATCTGAATGACGCAACAACTGTCCGTGTTGATGACGGTCACTTCCGAGGGATTTTTTACAACGAGGGTGTCGCTTTGTTCGGTGGCAAAAGCAGTGGCGGCGGTGAGTAAGGCGGTTGCCACGAAAAGTAATCTGCGTTTCATAATATGAGTTTTTGAAGTTGTTATTTAAATATCTTTTTAAGTTCACTGGGCGAAGCCTTTCCCTCAATATAGACAAGCATGATTTCTTGAGGTTTTGCCTCGGGTTTCAGGCAGTTGTTGCGGAAAAAGATGTAGCGATTGGTCTTCTCATCTTTTGGGGGCAACACGTAGAATCCGTAATAAAGTCTGCCGCCTATCATAACCACCTCTTTCTTTGTGGCATGTTTCCCGTCTTCCATAACCCGCTCTTCCATGAGTTTCCTTGATATGTCAGGCGTACTTTCAGGCGTGAGGCGAAGACTCCGAAACAGGGAAAGATTATACGGAACGAGGTCGTTACCTTCAATATGAACGTGCGAAAGTCCCTCCATTTCCAGATAGGGTTCTGAAAAGTAGATGGCTATGTTAAGCCCCTTTTGCGCTGTTGCCGACATGAGGGCAAGGCAGAGGGCGGAGAGTAAAAGTATGCGTTTCATGGTCAAAATTTATTCTTCAGTGTTCAGTGTGTTGAGTAAGTCGCTCATGCTTGCCTCCATGGTGCTGGTGGGCGTGTCGGCATTGATGTCAGTCATAACTCCGTGCATTTGCGCAAGAACTTCCATTTTGTCAGTCGTTCGGCGCCCATCGACGTAAGCAACGTAAGTGGTGCGGGGCATTAGGTGATACCCTCCGATGCCAGCAAGAAGTAAGAAGCAGGCAGCCGCACTCCATCGCATCACCTTGGGACTGCGCCAAAGGGGAATCTGTTTCTGCTTGCGCTCCGCCTTACCCATGGCGAGGAATCCCATAACGGCGCGGAGTTCTTCGAAATCTTCCGTTTGCGCCATCTCTGTCGTGAGAAATTGTCGCAGAAGGCGCTCTTCTTCCTTCGTGGTTAGTCCTTCAAAATAGCGTTCTTCAAGGGCTTTCCAGTATGTCTTATCAGTAGTCATGACTGCCTCCTTCCTTTTTGTTTTGTTCTTGGTAAACGGTGCGTATTCTTTTGCGCGCTCTTGATAACTTCATGCGCACGGCGGCTTCTGTAAGGTGCATCATCTCGGCAATTTCCTCAATACTGTGCTCCTCATATTCTTTTAAGTGCATCACGCGGCGCTCAGAGGGCGAGAGAGCGGCTTCGATAATGGTTTCAACCTGCTCAAAGCGTTCGCGGATTTCAATTTCTTCTAAGGCGGAGCGTTGCAGAACCGTGTCGCGCTCGGTGTCAAGAGAGAACTGCGGCCTTACTTCCTGCTTGCGCAGTTCGTCAAGTGAGAGATTTCGGATGGTGGTGCGCGCCAGTGCTTCCGCTTCGTTCTCTGTTTTCAGCGTGTAGTCACTGCGCCACAATTTGCAGAAGGCATCTTGTACGACATCCTCAGCATCCTCTTCCGAAGCGAGGATGCGCTGCGCCTGCTTCAGAAAGTTCTTCCGCAGGGAGGTGAAAACGGTGGTTAAGATGTCTTTGCTCATGTCGTTTTTGTGCGTTCTTCAATAGGGTAAACGTACGAAGTGCAAATTTGTAACAAGAAAATGAAACTTTTTTTTAGTTGACGCTAAAAATTTTTTAGTTGATGCTAAAAAAGTGCATGCCAAAAAGGATTTTTCAGCATGCAAGAAGGGGGAAAATAGTTGTGGGGAAAACAATAATAGACTTTGCGCGCACGAAATTACTCTTTGTGCGCACAAAGTCTCAAATTATTCGCCCAATTAGTGAGTTTGTGTAAGCACTCTAAAATCTGCTAGTTGCAAAGTACGAACGTGGCGTGATAACCCGGCAAAGGGCGGTCGCTGAGCAAGAGGTTGATGCCCTGCTTCATCATCATCTGTCGCGAGAGAGGCAGACCGATACCCGTGCCCGTAGGTTTGGTGGTGAAGAAAGGGATGAAGATTTCGCTTCTCACCTCAGCGGGAATGGGGCTGCCGTTGTTGCTGACAGAGAGTGAGAATTTGCGCTCCGGGTCATGGGCATAAACGACGGACGCCTGCTGTTGCGTGAAGCGGAAAGCAATTTCCGTAGCGCCCGCCTCCTTAGCGTTTTGAATGAGATTGACAAGCACTTGGCGAAGCATATTCTCGTCCGCCTTGATGCGTGAGTCTGGTGACACTTGAAGTGTCCAAGTGAGGTCCGTGTGCATGCTTTTCAGCGAAAGGAGTAAGTCGAGTAGGGGAATGTCGGTCATCGTGGGTTCTTGCAGGGCGCTCATTTTGCGGAAGTTTTTTACAAACTCCGTCATACCCGTGCTGGTGGTGTGAATGGCACGTATGCCCTCTTCGTAGGGAGTGTCTTTCAGCGCAGGGTCGGACAGGTAGGCCTGCGTGATACTGCTGATGGGCGTGGCGGCATTCATAATTTCGTGGGTGAGTACGCGCGTCAGGCGTTGCCAAGACTCCACCTCCTTTTGCGCCGAGAGCGTGTTGATATACCCACTGAAATCGTTGAGCACTTCTTGCAGGGCGCGCTCGCCAAAGGAAAGTCCCTTCGTGGGAAGTCGGAACGAGAAGTCCTTGTTACGAATGGCCTCGCGCATGAGGTGAGCACGGTCGCGCAAGAGGAACTGGTGGCGCACATATTTATATATGGTGTAGCCCAACCCAAGGAGAACCGCGACACCGAGGGTAAGGAGCATATCGAGGTGTGTCATTTTCGGATTTTGGCGTAAAGGGTTTGGCGCGTAATGCCTAAGAGTTCGGCGGCACGACTGATATTTCCGTGGCATTTCTCAACCACGCGTTGGATGTGCTCAGTCTCGATTTGTTCAAGGGGAACAATTTCCTTGCTTTTGCTGATGGCGCTTTTCAGGGTGCGTAGGAGTTCTTCGTTATCCCAAGGTTTGGTCACGAAATCGGCAGCCCCGTTTTTCAATCCGCGAACTGCTAAATTTATATCGGCGTATGCGGTAATCAAAATTACGGGAATGTCGGGGTGAGTGCGGTGAATGTTCTTCAACCAAGTGAGTCCGTCCTGCCCAGAATTAAGTCCGGGCGCAAAGTTCATATCCAGCAACACCGCATCAATGGGTTCTTGGTTCATCGTCAAGAGAATCTGCTCGGGATTTGAGAGTGTCACGATTTTGGCAAAGTAAGCGCCCAGCGCAATCTTGATAGCGGTGAGCACGGCAGGGTTATCGTCAACGACGAGCAAGGTGTCGTAAGCAGTCATAGGGAAAAACTTGTTTTTTGGTGCTACAAAAGTAGGGAAATTTAAGGGAGTGCGCAAAGATTCTTACTATAGAACCGCCGTGTGAATGAGTAAAGTGTATGATATTCATACAATGTGGTGTGTGATAATCATACAATCCACTCTTGGAGGCAAAAAAGGCTTGGAGGGTAAGATTTTTGTGGGTTAAATTTGCAGTGTAAACGAAGGTTCTGAGGTTGCTTCGCTTAAAAGGTGTTAAGTCCCTTCTCTTTGGATGACCTACAATCCAATGACCTTACAACGGGGCGGGCTGAAAGCCCAAAAGCCTATAGCCCAGGGCAAGGCGAACTTGTGAGCCGACACCCTGGGTGAACTGCCGCCCCGCATGGTGCGCCCCTGAAAGGGGCAAAAGCCTAAACAATATAAAGTAAAAACTTCTTCATTTCTGCTTTTGCCCCCTTCAGGGGCGCACCTCCACTACCAAGCAACCCAGGGCGCTGTTCCTGCGGAACTTGCCCTGGGCTATAGGCTCGTTGCCCCGATGGGGCGCCTCATCCGCATGGATTCTCAAAACCTTATAACCTAACTACCTCACAACCTCACAACCTCTAAACACTCAATACTTATGATTAAAGTAAAAGATCTTGTAAAGTCCTTCAGCACGGAAGAAGTTGTTACCGTGGCGCTGAATGGTGTAAACATGGAAGTAAAGGAAGGTGAATTTGTTGCCATTATGGGACCTTCAGGGTGTGGAAAGTCAACCTTGCTCAATATTTTAGGTTTGCTGGATAATCCCGATAGTGGAACCTACACGTTAAACGGAGAAGAAGTTGCCCTGAAGAAAGAAAGTGAGCGCACACGTCTTCGCAGAGGGCGCATTGGTTTTATCTTCCAAAGTTTTAATTTGATAGATGAACTCACCGTGGAGGAAAATATTGACCTGCAACTCAAATACCTTGACCTTCCTAAGGCAGAGCGTAAGCAACGTGTGTTGGAAATTCTGCGCCTTGTCAATATGAGTCATCGCGCAAAGCATTATCCCCAGCAACTTTCGGGAGGTCAGCAACAGCGTGTGGCAATCGCGCGTGCCGTAGTGGGAAAACCGAAACTCGTTCTCGCCGATGAACCTACGGGTAACTTGGATTCTAAGCACGGCAAGGAAATTATGGAACTCCTTTCCGAACTTAACGCCGAGGGTACAACTATTGTGATGGTGACACACTCACAACGCGATGCGGCTTTCGCACATCGCACCATCAATTTGCTGGATGGCGAAGTAGTGAATGAGTTGGCGATATAGAAGAAATAGATGCTCTATATAGTTTATAGAAACTATAGAATCTATAGCAACTATAGCATATTTAAGAAACTTTCTAAAACAAGAATAGCAATGAAATCCTACTTCATATTCCTCAGTCGTAACAAACTTTATACGGCTATCCAAGCCTTTGGTCTGAGCATGGCGCTGGGCTTTGTGATTCTGTTTGCTTCGTATGCCCGAACAGAATTTATGGTGGGTAAGTCGCAAGCGCTTAATGATGAACTTTACGTCATTGGGTCCAGCAAAATGATAGCCATGACCGTAGGAACGGGTCCGGAGATTTGCCCAAAGATTCCGCAGATTAAAGGTTTTACGCGCGTTGGGGCAACCCGTCCTTGGGATGTCTTGGCGGGTGAAAAAACTTTCACGACCAAGGCCATGGCGATTGACTCCACCTTCTTCCAATATTTCAATTACGAATTGCGCGGTGTGGCTCGCGAAAAAGTGTTGGAGTCGCCCACGGAAATCCTCGTGAGTGAGGAGTTCGCAAAACGCGCTTTCCCTGATGCCGATCCCATTGGCAAAACCCTGCGTCTGTTAGGGCAAGATGAACCTTTGACTATTGTGGGCGTGGTTGAGAATTTCGACACCGACGATTTCTTCTCGCCCGTGGAAATTCTCTTCTCCATGAAAGTGGAAGAGCAAAGCCGTGCCTGGTTAGACAATTTCGGTAGCATCGTCACCTTTGTCACGTTGCACAAAGGCGCTTCGGTGGAAGAAACCAAGAATGCCCTGTTGGAAAAATACTTGGAGACCTGGCAATTCTGGAAACGCGAACCGATTGATGACAACTATATTAGTGGTGTGTCGTTAACGCCACTGAGCGAATGCTACTTTGCCAACCTCGGACGTAACAGCGGTTTCCGTAATGGTAGCGAAGAGATGGTGTGGATACTCTTGGGCGTTGCCATCGTGCTCTTGGTATCTGCCGTGTTCAACTATGTCAACCTCACAACGGCATTAATCGGAAAACGTGCCAAGGAACTCGCCACGCGTCGCCTCTTGGGCGATACCGTGTCTCAAATAGTGGGGCGCAATCTCATGGAGTCGTTCGTCTTTACGGCAGGGTGCTTCGTGCTTGGGTGTATGGTGGCGGTAATTGCCCGTCCCTGGTTTGAAGAACTCTTAAAAGCGGAAATCTGTATCTTCTCCGACCTCGTTTCTATCCTCACCGCCGTGGCGTTGTTGCTCTTGGTGTCGCTCATGGCAGGGTTGATTCCAGCGATTATTGTTTCGCGCTTCAAACCTATTGACGTGGTGAAAGGTTCGTTCCGCTTCCAAAGCAAAATGCGCCTCAGTCGTGTGTTCATTGTGCTTCAAAACTTGATTAGCACAGCGTTGATTGCCATCGGTATAGTCATGGTGGCACAGATGCACTACTTAGCCACACTTCCTATGGGCTACCGCACGGAGGGATTGGTGCAAATTTTTACTCAAACCTATTCTACCAACACCGAACAACTCCGCCCGATTTACGATCGCCTATTGGCGATGCCCGAAGTGAAACGCGTGGGGTGGATACTCCAAGGTCCGTGGCAATGTCAAACGAATGGTATTCAAGAGAAAAGTGAAACGGGAGACGCTGTCACTTCGTGGGTGTTCTATTCCCAAATGGATACCACCTGCATGAGTATGCTTGGGTTTGAAGTGGTGGAACAATATTGCGAACCCGACAATGACAAGCACTGGATTACGGAAGACACGCGCGACCGTTATAAAATCAGTGCCGAAAATCCCAATGTGGGTGGACAGATTGAGGGAACGGCGTGTTATCCTGTATGCGGAGTGATTAAAGATTACCGCTCTTTCGACCCCGTGAGTGGCAACTCGATGACTGACGGACACAATATGATTTCCGTAAGTATAAACCCGAATAGTGCAGCCAGCATGTTGGTGGAACTTTCGGAAGATGGGATGAAAGACATCCCTGCCACGAAGCAGAAGATGCAGGCTACGTGTCGCGCTGTGACGAAGGAAATGGTGGGAATGGAAAAGGATTTTTTGATGCTCACTGTTGATGAAATCCTTGACGAACCCATGAAGGACTTGGAGAATATGCTGGCCATGGTGCTCTGCTTTATGTGCATCTCTACGCTTATTTCTGTCCTGGGAATGTTTGCCATGTCCATCTCTTACACCGAACAGCAGAGCAAACAAATCGCCTTGCGCAAAGTGATGGGCGCAACGGTCATGAATGCTTCTTGGCACCTTGCCCGTCCCTTCCTTATCCTCTCCCTTTTGGCAGCAATGCTCTCGCTTCCGCTTATCTTGAAGGGCACGGAAATTTACTTAGAACTTTTCCCAAATCGCATCAGTTCCACCTGGTGGGCAATCGTCATCGCCGTGCTTCTCACGCTCCTCCTCGCCCTTGTCTCCATCGCTTGGCAAACGCTGAAAGTGGCGCGCAGGAATCCTGTAGAAAGTATTCGTAGAGAGTAAATTCAATGCGAATTTGAAACCCGCAAAACAAAGCGTAATATACGGCGCACAATAATACTTATTCGGCGTCGTATATTACGCTTTGTTTTTCCTAAAATAGACTTCGTGGAGAGGTATAGAGAAGTAGGGGGCTCGGAGTGCGGAATCTTGCGTCGAACAACCTTGGTAATCCGTAGTATGCACCTTATGCCCTTCTGTCCTTTTATCAAAAAAAAGAAGGACGTGCAAACTGCGCGTCCTTCCTGTCTATGAAGTTTCTTTAAGTGCCTTGCGTTTAGAAGTAAGGCGCATTGTTGAGCATGACTTTTTCTTCGCCATCATCATTGATGAAGATGAGTTTGTCCTCACGGGCTAACCAACCGAGGGCTTCGGCAAGTTCGGTTTCCGAAAGGTGAGAGAGGGCGAGGAGTTCAGCACGTGTGTGGGAGCAATGGCAATTTAGCAAGCTCCACACGAGACCTGCATTGTGGCCAATAGAATCTTTTTTCATAATTGTTTAGTTTTTAGGTTAGGGTGTTTGTTGTAGTTATCAGAGTGGGCGGAGTGCTCGGGATTTTCTGAGATCTCAGATTTTTCTGAGCACTCCGAGTTGTTATTTCACCTCAATGACGAACGTAAATTCCTGATCGGCGTATGGGATTAAGTATTTTCCGAGAGGCCATGCGCCCCATGAGTCGATACAACCGAGCCCCATTTGGCGGTCGGCGATATGTACGACGGTGAAGCTGCGAGGTTTGAGGTCGCCTGAGTGCATGTGTTTCGCTTCCTTGCGCATGCCGCCGTCGAGGTCCTCAGTGAGGAAGTTGAGGGTGCTACATTCAAGTGGGGAAGTGCCGTAGAAACGGAGTCCCTTGCCTGCAACGTCGGTTACATTCCAAGTGCGGACGTCGGTTTTGTTACCGCTTTCTTGCGGACGCACATAGCCCCAATATTGGTCGGCAACCTTTTGCTGGTAAGTGCCGAGGAACTGTGAATCCTTGCGGTCAACGTAGTTTTCAATCGGACCGCGTCCGTAGTAACTGAGGCAACCGTAATCCTTGGGCATGACTAACTGCATACCGAAACGGGGAAGCTGGGGCTTATGTTTGGCATCGGGATTCACCTGTAACTTTTGCGTCACAATGAGTCGGCCTTCGGCGGTAAAGACATAGTTCATGGTGAGCGTAGCATCCACGGAGCGCAGGTCATAAACCGCTTTCACGCAGTAATCCTTACCTTCGGGCGCTGTAGCAAACTCCTTGAGTTGCATGTGTGGGTGTTTCCACGCACCAAGTTTCTGCTGGATGTTTGCACCATAGTCATTGTCGGTCGGCGCACGCCAGAAGTCGGGTTTGAGTGAGAAGCCGTCTTCAAACATAGGCTTGCCGTGGCAATCAAGGTAGTCAATCCAACCCGTTTGCTTGTTAAACGTTACGTCAATTCCTGCTGCCGAAAGCGTAAGGCAGGCTAATTGTTCCTCCTTCGTCACTTCGCCCTTAACGGATGCCGATGAGCGGAGCGCTTCTGCCTCGGGGAAGGCGTAAGGTTGGACGATGAACTGCTGACGTGCAATGTCGTAACCCGTGGGTAAGAGGGGCGATGCCACCTTTTCCTTATACGCAACATTGAGTGTGAGTTCGCCCTTCGATTGTGGGAGGTTGTACCCTTCAAGTGCGACAAGGGCACGTTGCTGAGGCGCTACGTTTAGGTCGTTTGTGCCACTGGCAATGCGCTGTCCGTCTTCGAAGAGTTCCCAAACCATATAGACGTTGCTAAGGTCGGTAAAGAAGTTTTCGTTATAGACTTCCACCTTGCCGGCCGTAGTATCCACGAGCGAGGTCCAGATGTTTTGATGATAATAACGCACTTCCGCCGCATGAGGATTGGGTTGGCGGTCAGGGCGAATGAGTCCGTTGCAATTAAAGTTGTGGTCCGTAGCGGGATAACGACCGAAGTCGCCACCGTAAGCGAAGATGTAATTACCCTCAGCGTTTTTCACGCGCAAACCTTGGTCAACGAAGTCCCAGATAAAACCTCCCTGATAATTAGGATAGTGACGGATGAGTTCCCAATAGTCGGCGAAACCACCCATAGAGTTACCCATGGCATGGGCATACTCACACTGAATCAAAGGTCGGTCATTGTTCTTCTGACAATAGCCATGCACCCAACCGAGATGGGCATACATGGGACAATAAATATCTGTGGCACGCTCCGTTCCCGCACGTTCGTACTGCACAGGGCGTTTCGTGTCATAGGCTTTAATCCAGTCGTAAACCTTATCGAAATTCACACCGTGACCTGCCTCATTACCCATACTCCAAGTAACGATTGAGGGATGGTTTTTGAACGTAAACACATTATTCTTATTACGCTCCATGTGGGTCTGCTCATAGAGGGGCACGCGTGCCAAAGTTGTTTCGCCATAACCCATGCCGTGACTTTCAATATTGGCTTCGGCAACGACATAAAGACCATACTTGTCGCAAAGGTCGTACCAGCGGGGATCATCAGGGTAATGGCACGTACGCACAGCGTTAATGTTGTGCTCCTTCATGATGCGGATGTCCTCAATCATGCGTTCGACGCTCACAAGATAACCTCCGTCGGGATCCATTTCGTGACGGTTGGCACCTTTAATGAGTACGGGCTGACCGTTTACTAAGAACTGACCACCCTTAATCTCCACGTTGCGGAAACCCACCTTTTGCTGGATGCACTCCAAGGCCTTGCCGTCCTTGTCCGTGAGATTCACGCTGAGGGTATAGAGATAGGGCGTTTCAGCCGTCCAAGCGTGCGCCTTATCAATGGTGAAATCAAACTGCTGTGTGCCTTTCGCCACGGCGGGAGCGTTTGTTGAAGCAACAACTTTGCCCTGGGCGTCGGTGAGTGAGAGACTCACGTTCTTACCCTTGGCATTCGCAAGGTCGAGCGCCACAGAGAGCGCACCGTTTGTGAAATTGTCGGTCAAATCTGCCTCAATGCGGAGGTCAGCAATCTGACTCTTGGGACGAGAATAGAGATAGACCTCACGAGCAATACCTGTGAGGCGCCAGAAGTCCTGATCCTCGAAATAAGAACCGTCACACCAGCGCATAACCTGCATAGCGATGAGATTCTTTTCGCCCGGCTTGAGATACTTCGTAAGGTCGAATTCCGCAGCTACCTTACTGTCTTCAGCATAGCCCACTTCCTTGCCATTCACCCAAAGTGTGAGGTTGGAAGTTGCCGAACCGATGTGCATATAAATCTGTTCGCCCTTCCAATCAGCGGGAATTTCCACCACCTTACGGTAAGAGCCCGTGTAGTTGTTCTTCTCCTCAACGTAGGGAGGGTTCTTCTCAAACTGCGTTGCCCAAGCGTAACCAATGTTCTTGTAAATGGCGTCGCCATATCCGTTAAGTTCGAAAAGTCCAGGCACGGGGAAGTCCTCCCAAAGCGAATCGTCGAAATCCGTAGTGTAGAAGTTTTTCGGACGGTCGTAATGGTGCGTCACAAACTTGAATTTCCACATACCTTCCAAGGAAAGGTAGCGCTCAGATTGCGGTTTACAACCCGCAGCAGCCAGTTCGGCAGACTCAAAAGCGAAGAAGGGCGAACGGGGAGTCTCGCAATTCACGCGGTTTACCAAGGGATTCAACCAAGGTTCCTTTTGGTCCTGCGCCATACCGATAAGGGGAGTTGCGCAAAGCAGGGAAAGGGTGAGTTTCTTAAGCATGAAAAGGTGTAGATTTAAGATGGAGTTTAGAAAAATAGTTATTGTGAAAATTATTAGTGACTTAAGGAAAACAAAGTTACTTTTAGTTTTTCCTAAGTTACTTATAATTTCAAGGGTTTCTAATAGGGGGGTAAAGAAGTGAACTTTAGGCGGTTTACTTCTTCATTTCCACAATCGTAGTTGCGGGAAGTTCGGCATTGCGTCGCTCTGTCTCGCGCACGACATTCTCAGCAAGCGTGCGGAATGCCTGAGCCGTCATGGTTTCCGTATTAATGGAAATAGGCGCTCCCTCATCGCCGCTCTCGCAAATACTTTGAACGATGGGAATTTGACCAAGGAGGGGTACGTTCATCTCTTCCGCCAAGCGCTTCACGCCTTCCTTGCCAAAAAGATAGTACTTGTTTTCGGGGAGTTCGGCAGGTGTGAACCACGCCATGTTTTCCACGAGACCGAGAATGGGAACGTTGACCTTTTCATTCTGATACATGTCAATGCCCTTGCGAGCATCGGCCAAGGCAACCTGTTGTGGTGTTGATACAATCACAGCCCCCGTGATGGCTAAGTTTTGTAGGAGCGTAAGATGTATATCGCTGGTGCCGGGAGGGGTATCTAAAATCATGTAATCAAGTTCTCCCCACTTGGCATCGGCAATGAGTTGCTTCAGGGCGTTACTTGCCATGCCGCCTCTCCAAAGTGTGGCGGTCGTGGGGTTAACAAAGAAACCGATAGAGAGGAGTTCTACTCCATATTTATATGCGGGGATGACGAGTTGGCGACCTTCTACCATTTCGGCGAAGATGTCCACCTGCTCCAACTGGAACATTTTGGGCACTGAGGGACCAAAGATGTCGGCATCGAGAAGGCCTACTTTGTAACCCATAGCCGCAAGCGACACGGCGAGATTGGCTGCCACCGTACTCTTACCTACACCGCCTTTGCCCGAACTTACGGCAATCACATTCTTTACCTGGGGCAACATTTTCCCTGGCTCGGGGCGCGCAGCCTGAGTCGTTTTTACGCTTACGGCAACGTTGATGTCCTTACTTACGTATGTGTGGATGGCAGCCTCTGCGGATTTTACGACAGACTTAATGAAGGGGTCGGTGCTCTTTTCAAATATTATGGAGAAGGAAACGTTCATGCCGTCAATGCGGAGGTCGTCTTCCAGCATCTCAGCTTCTACAATGTTTTTCCCAGTTCCGGGGTAGCGCACGTTCAAGAGTGCGTCGGTAATGAGTTTGGGGTATAGTGTCATTTGTGTTGTGAGGTTAAAAGGTTATAAGGTTATGAGGTTAAAGGGGCTTGAGATTTTGAGAGAGAAATCACCTTGGCATTGAATGGGCATATCGCAACCCTTTTAATTCAATAACCTACTTGCAAAAGTAGTAAATAATCTCGACTGAGGATAGTAGTTTCCTGCATTTAAGGTAATTTTGCACCATTAAATCAGAAGTAACGGTCCGCATGGTTCTTAAAACTTTAAAACCTCAAGACCTTACAACCTATTCGTTATTCAATGAAAACTTATTCTACAAAACAGATATTTCAAATAGCCCTGCCCATCCTTATTAGCGTCCTGATGGAGCAGTTGATAGGGATGACCGACGCTGCATTTCTTGGGAGAGTCGGCGAAGTGGAATTAGGGGCGTCGGCCTTAGGCGGCATTCTTTACATCTCCCTGTTTATGCTGGCGGTTGGTTTTGCCACAGGGGCGCAAATACTGATGGGTCGCCGAAACGGAGAAGGGAATTATGAAGCGATAGGTTCGATTTTTTATCATGGAGTAGTTTTCCTCCTGCTGCTTTCCTTTGTGATAATGGGGTGTACCTTGCTTTGGGGCGACCAACTGATGGGGCTGATGATTCGTTCGGAAGCGGTGGCTAAAGCAGCAACAACTTACCTTGATTGGCGCATTGTGGGGTATGCTTCAGCTGTGATTTGCACCATGTTTCGTGCTTTTTATGTAGCAACTACCAATACGCGCACACTGACTTACAACTCCATTATTATGGTAGGGGGAAACATCATTCTTAACTATGCATTGATATTTGGAGAACTCGGAATGCCGCGGATGGGTATTGCAGGTGCCGCTCTTGCTTCTTCGCTGGCGAGTGTGATATCAGCAATCTTCTTTATTTGTTACACCCTTGCAACTACGGATATTAAAAAGTATGCCCTTAACCACTTGCCGCGCCTTAGATTCCGCACCTTGAAAAATGTGTTAGGCATAGGCGTTTGGACAATGATTCAAAATTTCCTTGCCTTAGCAACGTGGTTTATTTTCTTCCTTGGAGTGGAGCATCTTGGGGAGTCAGAACTGGCTTCGTCAAACGTGTTGCGCAATATATCGGGCTTTTTCTTCATGAGTATGGCAGCTCTTGGCGCTACAGCAAGCACGCTTTCAAGCAACTTACTTGGGCAAAAAGAAAAGGAAAGTGTCATCCCGCTGATGTGGCGCATTGTGCGATTGTGTTATCTCGTAATGGTGCCCTTCTGCCTCTTAGTCGCCGTCTTCCCAGAACCCGTCATTCAGGTGTTTACCACAGATACGGCGTTAATTGACTTGAGCGTGGCGCCCTTACGCATGCTGATTTTCTCCTATCTTTTTGGTATCCCTGCCCAAATCTTGTTGCACGTGGTTTCGGGAACTGGAAACACGCGCACAGCACTTTGTGCCGAGGTAGTGACGCTCGTTGCTTACGCTATTTATCTTATCGTTGTCGTCTTCGGATTCCGTAGCAATCTGACCATTTGCTGGGCGAGCGAAGTGCTTTATTCCGCAGGACTTCTCCTTTATTGTTGGTGCTATCTCCGTTGGGGAAATTGGAGTGGCAGACAAATTTAAGAATATGCGTAACTTGCAACCTCCTACTGCTCTTCTATAAGGGGGAATCTACCGATAGAACAAAAATATATGTAGGTTGCACCTCCCCACTGCTCATTAGTAAGGGGGAATCAGCCACCACATATTATATATATGTAGGTTTCTAACCTTATGAAACTACCTATTCTTTGTGCTTCGTAGTTTCTATAGTATCTATAGTGACTATAGTTCCTATAACAAACATTGCATGAATTCAATAAAAGAATTAGGGCGCTCCAAATTTGGGGCGCCCTAATTTATATTTATGGTGTAAGAATTACTTAGCCATCAAAGCGTCGAACTTCTTCACAGCCTTGTTGTAAGCCTTCTGAGCCTTTTCTACAGCCTTCTGAGCCTTCTTTGCATCCTTACCTTCTGCCTTCTTAGCAGCATCCTTAGCAGCCTTCAAAGCATCGTAAAGTGCCCAAAGGTTAGCTTCCTTAGTTGCAGCAATATTCTTCGCAGTGTAAGCTTCCGCAGCAGCTTCAGTAGCTGCCTCAGCAGCGGGTTCAGCCATAGCATGCTTGTAACCCTTAACGTCATTCCAGTGACCACGAGTAAAGTCGGGGAATGCTACAGCAGCACAGTTGTTATCCATAGAGATAGTACCGAGTTCTGCAAGTGAGCACCATTCAGCCAAGTCATAAACGTCCATGTCGAGGGGAAGACCATTCTGGAGACAGTAAACGAGACGAGCGTCCATTACATAGTCCATACCGCCGTGACCCATCTTACGACCCTTTTCGATATACTTAGCAAGGATGGGGTGGTAATACTTCTTCAAGAGAGCGTCACGCTGAGCAGCGGGCATGAAACCGTGAGCGTTGAGGTTGTCCATCTGAGGAGCGTCAGTACCCTTAAGCGCTTCACCAGAGAGTGCCAATTCGGGCTGGGGATACTTAGTAGCGTAACCCTTAGTACCTGTCAACTTGAACAAACGGTTGTAGGGCTGAGGAGTCATAACATTGTGCTGGATTTCGATAACCTTACCCTGAGCAGTACGCATAAGAGTTGTTGTGTGGTCACCGTTACGGAATTCCTTACATTCCTTACCAGTCTTGTTTTCTACCCATTCCTTACCTACGAAACTTTCAGTGTCCATAGCGATAAGTGTAGTGAAGCGGTCGCCACGGTGAATGTCGAGACATTGAGCAACAGGACCAAGACCGTGAGTAGCGTAAACGTCTCCGCGGTTTTCCATGTTGTACTTCATACGCCAACGGAGGTTGTCTTTGTCATTATCGTTGGGGTCCTTCCAATATGAATCCCAGAACCATTCGAGACCGTGGATGTAAGCACCTTCTGCGCGGATAACTTCACCGAACAAACCGTCCTGCTTCATTGCGAGGGCAGTCATTTCGTATTCGTCGTAGCAGCAGTTTTCAAGGATGAAGCAGTGGAGGCGCAACTTTTCAGAAAGGTTGATAAGTTCCCAGCACTGTTCGAGGTTCATTGCAGAAGGAACTTCGATAGCTGCGTGCTTACCATTTTCCATAGCGAACTTAGCTACGGGGAAGTGGTGGTTCCAGTCAGTTGCTACGTAAACGAGGTCAACGTCGGGGCGCTGGCAAACTTCCTTGTAACCATTTTCGCCGTAATAGATGTCAGCGGGAGCGAGACCAGCTTCGCGGAGGTACTTCTGGAAGCGTTCAGCACGGGGTTCTTCGTAGTCACAAAGCGCAACGATTTCTACGCCAGGGATGTGAGCGAAACGCATTACAGCCCATTCACCACGCATACCGAGACCAACGAAAGCAACGCGTACAGTCTGGATAGGAGCTACCTTCAAACCGAGAGCGTGCTGCTGACCAGCAGGACGTTCAGGCGATTCAACAACGATTGTTCCCTTGTCCCAGTGCCACTTTGTAGAGGGAGAAAGTGACTGTGCCGAAGCAGTTACTGCAGAAAGAGAAACCAATGCCGCAAGGGCAATTGAATAAATCTTCTTCAACATAATGATTAAATTTGAGTTTAAAGTGTGAGAAAATGTTTTCTCTGCAAAGTTACACAATTAATGTGAAGTCTGCATATATTACACTCCCTTTTTTGTAAAAAAATGATAAATTGAGTTTTTAATTTCACAACGCTCCATTTCTGTTATGCTTTTTGGACTTAGCATTTGCTCATGTCATTTTTTTTTGCGAATATTGCCCATTAAAAATATGCTCTTTAGCAATTGCATGTGCTCTTCCTTTTACAAAGTCTCTT
Source organism: uncultured Prevotella sp. (assembly GCA_937877685.1). Classification (GTDB taxonomy): domain Bacteria; phylum Bacteroidota; class Bacteroidia; order Bacteroidales; family Bacteroidaceae; genus Alloprevotella. The sequence goes on along the minus strand of CALFGU010000032.1, from coordinate 12,346 downwards.
TTAGGGCATCTTATATCTCAAATAAGGCTCCTTATGTCTAACTTAAGGACGCTTCTTAGTATTATTGTTTGGGAAGATTGAGATGGAAGGGCAAATGGTTGATTGTTAGTGTTGTGTTACAATGTGTCTGTGGCGACGGAAAGAGATGCTGCTCAACATGTGAAAGTTGTAACCGGTGCTACTTTACAGATTCAGTCATTATTAACTATAACAAAATTATAAAACTCCGTAAATCATCAGCCTATGAAACTTTTTTACTACGTGCTTCCGCTTTTCTTAACAGGCGGGTTATTCACTTCTTGTAGCAGTGAAGACGACGAACTCCTCATGTCTTCCGAAAAAGACCTTCCTGGAGTCAACGTGACTTTTGGGTCTACTCCTTACTTCCCAGAAAAAGACAACTCTACGAACTTGAGTCAGACGTCTTCCATTACAGCCGTAAACAATCTTTTGAAAAAAGTTGGTCCTGAAATTGACAACGGATTTGCGTCGTTCAAAATTACAGATGCCCAGTATCAAGAGATTAAGACGTTTACCGACAACCTTGTTGCTGATGAAACTTCGGAAGCTAAGGTCTATGGAAAAATATTTGATTGGGTTGTAGCCAATGTTCGTTACGAGTGGGGGGATAATGATCCTTACGCTGTTTTTCAGAATCGCCATGCTGTGTGTCAGGGTTACGCCAACTTGCTGAATGTGATGCTCCATACGCAGGGCATTCCTGTGGTAAATATTAATGGTTTCCTCGAACCCTTGGGTGGTCATGCGTGGAACTATGTGTATTATGCCAACAAGTGGTGGGTGAGCGACCCCACGAATAATGGTCGTTTCAACCTTACTGCTACGGACTCTTACGAGCATCTCGTTCCGCAATCTATTGATATTGACATCTATCCCACGGAAGAGTCGGTATGTCGTTTCTCAGAAAAGCGCTTCAACTTGGCTCGTGTGCGTCAGGCAGACGATATGTTTACGGTGCCTTACAGCAAGAATGGCATCCGCATTACGAGTTTCAGTCCCGATAGTTTACTCCCTGCCAACGTACGCGAAATCTGTTTGGGCACAAATATTGAAAGTTTGGGCGAAGAGTTCATCGGTTTGATGCATTATGCTCCCAATGTAGAGCGCGTGCATATTGATGAAAAGAATACGCGACTTAAGACGCACTGTGGCGTAGTTTACAGAAAGAATAACTCACAGTTGATTTACATTCCCAGTGCGATGCCCGTCGTAGAGTTGCTTCCTATCGAAACTATGGGTAAGAACTATGTGGTAAACGTAACTGGTATGGAGGAACTCATTATTGCTCCTGGAACATTGAAGATGGAGGCCTACGCTGTGGAAAACTGTCCGAAGTTGCGCCGTGCTTATGTTCCTGAAGATACAGAAATTGCTCCTAATGCCTTCTATAATGTTCACCCCGACTTTGAAATTGTGCGCGGTGACTTGACTTGCATTCCTGAAATCACAATGTAAGATTACGATAATAAAAAGCGGCTACTCTGATCAAGAGTGGCCGCTTTTTTTGTAGCATGTAATCCGCAACTTTATTGGTTAGCGGACAACAAGAAGATGATTGTCGTGAATTTGCTTTATCCTATTTCCTTAAAATAGTGTGAAGCAAGCGAAGTCCTAACTGATTGTTGCAAAGGAGTCGGAACAACGTGTATTTAAATGAGTAGTTCCGTCGTGGCAATGGATAGAGGCCTAATTCACTTAGTGTAGTGTGGCAAAGTTTATGGAGGTCTGTCCAATTTTTACCAAGGTAAATGGTGTTAAGGATAGTGTCAACCGTCAGAAACGTAAGTTTGCGGTCAATTCCTTGGCGCTGCATGGAGTTTGCTACAGGATAAACCGCGTCTCGGAAACTTTTAATTCTTTGCAACACGCTGAGAATGTCCCTCCACCGATTTTCTTTTTTATGACTATCACAGTCTTGAGTGATAGAGTCGGGTCGGACGTAGTAATGATAGACTAAGATGTCAGAATCAATAAGGCTTTCTGCATGGTAATGAAGACGTGTGGTGAACTCTTCGTCTTCGTGATAAACTCCGGTTTGAAACTCGATAGGGTGTTTCTCTATTAGGTCGCGACGAAAGAGGTATATACACGCCATGGCGGATAAGTTGTGTTGCGCCATGTAGGTTGCGCCACTCGGATATGCTTTTAGTGCGGCGCCTCCCCCTTCTTCTGTCCCATCAGTCTTTCTCCATCTGAAGCGTAAGATGTCAGGGCGTGATTCTTTGAGAATGTCGAAGCATTTTTTGAGACTCTCGGGCTCGAGAAAGTCATCTGAATCTAAAAAGAAGAGATATTCTCCAGAGGCTTTGCTCATACCGACATTCCGGGCACTCCCTAAGCCACCATGCTTTGCGCAAATGAGTTGAAATTCCGGAAACATATCCTTGACCCATAGCGGAGGATTTTCAGATTCATCATCAATGATGAGAACTTCAAGTTCAGAGGTCGAAAGATGTTGACTTTTAACACTCTCCAAACAACGCTCCAACAGCGGTCGCGGTAGGTTGTAATGCGGTATGATTATTGTAAGAAGCATCATGAGAGGATTGTGTTATTTTTTAAGGAGAGCTACCATCCGACAATGGGCATTGATCCCAAAGATTGTCGCAATGATGAATTTAAGTTTGCGTTTGAGGGGCACCTTCATCGTAATGATGGCGCCGAGGGGCAATCTTTCCTTTTCTAATAATTTGCAGGCTTGCAAGTAGTCACTTTCCCTTTTCGGGCAGAACTTACCTAAGTCGGTGAGAGAATCAATCGCTTGTGTGAGGATGTAGTAGGATTCAGCGTGCATGCCGTATTGCTTCTTCACCATCTCATACAGGCGAACTCTATTGCGGAAGAGTAGGGAGATACCCTCAAATGAGGGCGTGTTAGAGATACTTCCGGCGTGGTCAAAGTAGTAATACCCGCCTATGTTAGAATAATAGGCGCATTTGCACAACTCATAAAGTTTAGGAGTCAAGAAAATGTCCTCAAAGTTCTCGCCTTCAGGGTATCTGAGTGTGTGAAACAAGTGGCGCTTATAGATTTTGTTCCAGGCATAAGCATGTTCATAACCCTTATGTTTCACCCAATCTTGAAAGACCGTGGAACCTGAAACTTTGCGTGGGGAAAACGTGCGAAACTTACTGCGCGGACCGTCATAATATTCGTAAACGGGATATTCAAGAATCTCTATTTCCGGGTCAGTCAAGAGTATCCGCATATTCTCAGCATACGTGTTGGGCATCACCGTGTCATCGCTATCCACAAAAGTGACATATTCCCCTTTCGCCAACTCTAACCCCGTATTTCTTGCGGATGACAGTCCGCCGTTTGACTTGTGTATCACCCGCACTTGGGGATATTTCTGAGCATAAGTATCACAGATGGCACCACATCCCTCGGGGCAACCATCATCTACGAGTATGAGTTCATAGTCAGAGACCGTTTGCTCAAGGATGCTCTCAAGGCATCGACTCAAGTAGTCTCTGACTTTATAAACGGGTACTATGATACTTAATTTCATCGGTTAGTTATCGCTATGTGCTTACTGCTTTATCGTATGACAGTCAGCATGCCCGCTACGGTAGTGTTACCGTCGGCTGTAGCTATAAGAACGTAATATATTCCAGAACCTGCGAATCCTCCGCTAAAGTTGCGACCGTCCCATTGCCATGTGCCGCCCATAGAGGTACCCGTAGCAACGAGTTGTCCTCCAGAAGTTACGATTTTAATATCAGCATCCGTGGTTAAGCCTGTAATGGTCACGTTTCCATGATACTCAGGGCGAACGGGGTTGGGGAAAATCTGGATAGTTCCTTCCGAAAGTGTTTCTGAAGGAGACGTAGCGTCACTTTGGTAAGAAACAAGACCTCCGTCAGTACCCATCATAACTTCTCCGGTACGAGGATGGATGGCGATGCTAGTAACGTTGTTGGAAAGGAGGGGAGAATTTTCACTTGTAAAGTGATGAAGGATTTCTTGGCCACTTGCGCTGACAAGGTAAACACCATTGCCTGACGTGCCAATCCATTTTCGGTTTGCGCCATCTACAGTTATGGAAATAATAGGCATACCGTAGAGCAAATAGTCGGCTAAGTTGGTGCCGTCATTGCGGGGCACTTTTACCTGAGTGATACGGAAATCGTCGTTAAACCAATCATCGGGGTCGTCAATTACAAAAAGTCCGATGTCTGTGCCCACCCAAATGCGACCATCATGGTCTTCGGCAATAGTTTGTACGCCTTCAAATTTATAAGATGTACCATCCTGATTCGTAATGTGCGAACGGTAGTAACTATAATCATCATCTTGCGTTTCAATAGTGCCTGCGTAGTCAATACCCATAAGTCCGCCGTTGTGATAATTCACTGTGCGGCGCGAGCAAATCCAGAAGCGTCCCTTACGGTCGAAAAGTGTGGTGGCAAGTGTGGGTGCCTGCTCTAAAGGTGCGTAGAAAAGTTTGCGCCAACTTCCATCCTTCATGCGGATTACGATAACGGAGTCCACCTGATTGTTAACCATCCACAAGTTCCCCTCATGGTCGTACTGAAGTCCGTCTGTGCGCACATAGTTCTTACTATTCGCGGCTGCAGATACGAGAGGGGAGTTGTCAAGCGAATGATAACCCGCATACTTCCCGTCTTTGAAATGGAAGAGTCCGACACGTGCAGAGGTCAGTGTATGTTGCGTAGGATCATCAGGGTGTTGGATGATGCTGGTCAAGTCTTGGTATTTTCCACCACTATGTTCGGCAATACCCTCTTCCTCAAAAATGGTCCACGCTCCCTTTTCGTAATACATCGCTGTGCCAGGATAGTGAATAAGGTCGAATGGGTCAAGACGACCTCCCGCAACGAGCAGACGCTCTCCCGCATAGCGCAAGAAATAACAGAGATCGCGCTTCGGACCAAAGCCTCCGATGCCTGTAGTTGTTGCTTGCAGACCACTATCTGTTGCCTTATAGGCATTCAGTCCGTCAAAACCCTGCGCCATCCAAAGTGTGCCGTCCGTAGTACGGCAAATGGCGTTGGTGGAAGAGGGTAGCGTAACGGTGGAAGCAACAGAGGTTGGGGTCTGTGAGTTTATGGGGGTGTAGGATGTCTTGTTGTAGAAAATAATCCCTTTGCTGTCTGTAAAATAAGAGGTTTGCGCCGTCTTAATCAACTGTTGTGGTGTTGGGTTAGAGGCACTGAGGAGGTAAACCCCCTTCTTCGCCGTGTTTAGATACAGATGGTCGCCCATAGTAATGAGTTGGCGAGCGACGGTTGTGTTATAGATGCTCCAAGTAGCAACGTCAAGCGGATTTTCAGTGATGTCGCAATGATAGACTCCCGCATCCGTTGCTGCATAGAGCACATTGCCACTCATTGTTGCGCTATAGATGGGTGTCTTCAACGTGTAGAATCCCGTAAATTCGGCTTGCTTGACATTGATATGCACAATGCCCTCGCTTGTTGCCAAAAAGGCGTCATTGCCAACGACGGAAAGGTCATTGAGTGAGGAACCTGCATATTTGTTTTTGTATTGAGGCATGTTCTCAACCGTTCCGTCGCGGTGGAGCAAGTCAATGTTACCATTGTTATAGACCAAGATCACCTTTTGTGCCGCTTGGCAATCCTGCATCAACACAATCTGCTTCTCGCTTAAGCCATCGAGTTTGGTGGGAGTGGTTACGGCACCGTCCTCTGTGTCATAGATGAGCAAGTTTCCCGCATAAAGCGCATAGATGGACTTACCCACCGGAATACAATGGGTTGCGTCATGATAGGAAAGGTAATAGGTCCACTCACCTATGGCTGCCGCCTTTAACATAGTAGGTAGTAGCAGGAGCAGTAGGAGTGAGATATGTTTGAAACGTGATGCAAGGTTTTTCATAAGGCGATGGTGTTACGTGAGGTAGAGGTTGCGTTTAGGCAGAAGTACACGGGGTGTAAAATGTTTAGTAATAATATAGGAGTTTACCCAAGAGAATTACGCCAACCTCCCTTTACCAATTTTATGGGAGTTATCGGAGTTTAAACGGGTTTGTAATTATGCTAAGAGATTGAAATCATACCCCCTCCCCGCCAAAGGCGGTACTCCCCCTATCTTAAGGGGAGAGCACCATGCGGGATGTATTCTCCGCTTTTTACTAATGCCATACTCCAATGGATATTCACTTGAATCTCTATTGGAAGTCACTATTTCCTCGCTCCCCTTAAGATAGAGGGAGTACTGCATAACGGGGAAGGGGTACGATTACAAACATTCGGGAAACACTATCTTAAATTGTCGCTCTTAAAAGTAACTTAGGGAAAATTTAGTAAGAAATAAGACGCCGTATTTAAGATATAATTCTGTGCGCTATCCAGTTTCTCTCCGCAAATTCAGAAACGGAGGCATCCCTTTATCGTTGAAACAGCATCATTACACATTGCGGGCGAGAGGCAGCCAGGATGCGTCAGCATGCATAGAGACAAATAAAAAAGTCCAGCAGAAATGCCGGACTTTTAGTGTATTTAAAGCGAAATATAAAGACTATCACGCCTCTAAAATCGCCTTATGTTTACGTTTAAGATTACGAGAATTAGAGTTCAGAAGCAAGCACCCAACCGAGGTCTTCGTAACGCTTGAAGCTCAATACTTCAGATTGCTTATCGCCATTCTTATAACCTCTTACGATACCGAAAGGAGTAACGTCAGAATATTCAAAAACAACCTTTGCAGAACCTACGCCGTTCTTTGCTTCCTCTTCAGTGCAACGGATTTCCTTCACTTCAGCCACACTAATCTTACCGCAAATAACGTTAACGAAATAAGACAAATCTTCCTTGTTCTTCTTTTCGTTGCTATAGTACTTAATATCACCCTTCAATGAGTTGATAGCCTGCATACGTGCTACAGAATCCTTAGCCTCAAGAGTAGCCTTCAATGCCTTAGTTACATATTCAGGATATTCACCATTCTTCACTTCGGGAATTTCGTTGAGGTAGTCTTCACGCAAAGACATGATTTCGCCAGCGTAAAGGTGTTTCTTACCTTCTTCAGTAAGTGAAACGTTTACGAGGTAACCACCCCATTCATCCTTCTTCTTCTTGAAAGTAATCACCTTTGCATTCTGAAGAGAAGTCAAAACCTCAACCTCATCTTCTGTAGCCATGTACTCACCTACCTGAAATTTCTGAACATCAATAGGATTTTCCCACATTACATTCATTGTAACAGCATCTTCAGCAGCACCAGCGGTAAGAACTGTGTCATCACCACAAGAAGTAAGCATTGCCAACATCACAGCAGGCACGCACATCAAAAACTTTTTCATAGTTGTAAAAATTAGTTTATTCACCTTGCCTCCATCACGCTATGTTTAAAGACTTAGTGAGGTTAATAATTGTGTTAGTTTCAAGCAAATTTACACATTTTTTCAGACTACCAACAATATATCTAACTTTTTTACAGAAAGATACCATTTTTTATGCTCCCTATTATAATTAGTGGGGGGCGACGGAGACATAAACACTCTAAAGTGGGTCAACATCGTAATATATAGTGAGCCCCTTAAACTCAGGATGCTCTGCCACGACATTACGTGCGGCACGCAACGTAGCACGTATGCTTGCGGGTTGCAAATTAGGCGCTACCTTGAGCATAAATTTGCGTATGTACTGCATTTGTACCTTAGCCACGAGCGGACGTTCCGGTCCGAGAAGGTCGGTTGGGAAATGCGGGCGAAGGAGTGAGGCTAAGTAGGCCGAAGCCGCCTCAACCGTGCGGTCGTCTCGGTGTTTCAAGAAGATGTGAATGACTCGGTAAAACGGAGGATACCTAAAAAGTTGACGCTCCTGCATTTGCTCGGCATACATTCCGAAGTAGTCGTTCGTGACCACCTGTTGCGTCAAGGGATGTTCCACTTGGCGCGTCTGCATGACCACTTTCCCCTGCTTCCCACGCCTTCCTGCGCGCCCTGCTACTTGCGAAAGCATTTGGAAAGCACGCTCGTGAGCACGGAAGTCGGGCATGTTTGTCAACTGGTCGGCATTAATAATCCCCACCACACTTACGCGGTCAAAATCAAGTCCCTTCGTGAGCATTTGCGTACCGATAAGAATGTCGGTTTCGCCTTGCTGGAATTTGCGAATGATTTGTTCGTAGGCCGCTCTCGAACGTGTGGTGTCGAGATCCATACGTGCGGTGCGGGCATTGGGGAATACCGCCTCAATGGCAGCTTGAATTTTCTCCGTACCGTAACCTATATCGCGGAAATCCGCCTCGTGGCAGTTCGGACAAGTGCGTGGCACGTCATAACTCTTCCCACAATAGTGACACACTAAGCGCCGCTCGCGCTGATGAAAGGTTAGCGAAACATCACATTGCGTACACTTGGGCGTCCATCCGCAATGGTGGCAATCAAGTACGGGACTGTAACCACGGCGATTCAAGAAAAGTATCGCCTGTTCCTTACGCTCCAGCGCCGCTTGGATTTCCTCCTTCAGGCGTGGCGAGAAGGGCGTCTTCATCATCTTTTTGCGCTTCAACTCTTTGACATCCTCCACAATAATTTCGGGTAATTCCACACCCCCAAAGCGTTCGCGCATCTCCACAAAGCCATAGCGCTTCTGGCGCGCCTTATAAAAACTCTCAAGCGAGGGAGTTGCGGTTCCCAACAAGACCTTTGCCCCCGCCTGTTTCGCTAAGACGAGCGCAGCATCCCGAGCGTGATAACGCGGTGCGGGATCTTGCTGTTTGTAAGAGGTTTCGTGCTCCTCATCTACGATAATCAACCCCAGGTTTTGGAAAGGCAAGAAAAGAGAAGAGCGTACGCCGAGAATCAATGGGAAGGCCCTGTCCGTAAGTTGGCGTTTCCAGAGTTCCACACGCTCAGCGTCGGGAAACTTAGAGTGATACACGCCCATCTTATCGCCAAAAACGCGCCCAAGTCGGGTAGTAATCTGCGTGGTTAAGGCTATTTCGGGAAGCATATAGAGCACCTGTTTGCCCTCAGCCAAGGTATCCTCAATGAGTTTCATATACACCTCCGTCTTTCCCGATGAAGTCACCCCGTGGAGTAAGGTAATGTCGTGTTGCTCAAACGAAGTTTTGATTTGCTCTAAGGCGCGCTGCTGATGGTCGTTCAAAGGGCGCATTCCGAGAGTTTCCGTGGCGGCACAGGTTTTCAGTCGGCCCACTTCTACAGAATAACTTTCCAAATAACCTTTCTCAATCAACGCACGGAGTGCTGCATCGCCCCCTTCAACTCTTTGAAGCAGTTGGGAGCGACTCACTTCGGCCAACAACTTAGGATTGCGCAAGCGTAAGGCAGCTGCCGAACGCGCTAAGTCAGTGTATGCCAAGAGCAAAGCATAAGGTTTTCCGCCCTTGCGTAACCCATCGAAGAGAGCGTCAATCTTATCTTCAACCACCACACTTTCAGGCAATCTGACATAAGTTTCTGTGCGTGCACGGAAAGACTCGCGCATCGTTTCGCGTACCTCTACCCACCCGTTTTCAATCATTTGGCGCACCGTGTTAATGATTGACGTGCGCTTCAGTTTGCTGGTGATGTCCTCTAGAGTCACAGGTTTTTCTTCATCCAACAAGTGATAGATTGCTTGCTGAAGGGGCGTCATTTCATTCACATCCGCGGGCGATTCAGCGCGAATAAGGCGCATCTCACTCTCTAACTTGAGCCCCGAAGGCAGAGCGGCTTTCAACACTTCGCCCTTCGTGCAGATGTAATAATTCGCGAGCCATTCCCAAAACTGCAATTGGGCGGGCAGTAAGAGTGGCGCCTCATCCACGGCCTCTTCCACATACTTGAGTTCCACACCCTCGGCGGGCGCTTCGTCATGCAGTCGCGTCACAATGCCGGTGTAGCGTTTGCGCTTCCCTAGCGGCACAACGACTCGCTGACCTACAGCAAGTTGCAAGTCAGTTGGGATGCCATAAGTCAGCGTGTTTTCCAAGGCTAACGGCAGGAGTATGTCGGCAAAGTGAGGCATGAATTTCTTAAAGATTTAGACCACAAAATTAACAATAAATTCTGGTTGGAAAGTGGAATTCTCGAAGATTAAAATCCGAATCTTTCCTCCCCTAAATTAAGTTGCCGAAAAACGGATTAGAAACAGGGAAAATTATAAGTAACTTACGAAAAATTAAGTGAGACTTACGAACAACTCTTTGAGACTTAATTTCCGCTATCTTAGGGAGCGTTGCAAGCAAGCGTAAATTCCATTCCTTTTTGAGTAAAAAACGAGAAATAAACAGTCTTTTCGGGGTCACTTTTCCTCTAAAAATAACACTCACATCACACCTGTTTTCCACACTTTTGGAGCAAAGAACCGCCATGTGAATCAAGCGGCCAAAACCTTGAGTTTAACAGCAGGTTTCGACGCTAAAAAACTGAAAATTTTGCGCTCAAAAATATTTTATAAATAATATGTTAACATGCGCGGTAAATGCAAATTTATTTTACTAACTTTGCAAAATCCCGTATAGTGGCCGAAAAAGGCCTGATTTTATGGGATTTTTAACTCCTTAGAACTGTACTATGAGCGAATTAAAGATAATCGTAAGCGGTGGTGGAACAGGTGGCCACATTTTCCCAGCTATTTCCATAGCAAACGCTATTCGTGAGTTGCGTCCGGATGCTGAAATCCTTTTTGTCGGAGCCGAGGGGCGCATGGAGATGAAGCGTGTGCCGGCGGCGGGATATAAAATCGTGGGACTCCCTGTTCAGGGTTTCGATCGCAAAAACCCCTTCAAGAACATCAGTGTGCTTTGGAAGTTGATGAAGAGCCGTCGCATGGCAAAGCGTATCATCAAGGAATTTAAGCCTAACGTGGTGGTCGGAGTGGGTGGTTATGCCAGCGGACCTACGCTCAACATGGCGGCAAAGGCAGGCATTCCCACACTTATCCAAGAGCAGAACTCCTATGCCGGAGTGACCAACAAACTTTTGGCACGTGGGGCAAAGAAAATCTGTGTGGCTTACGAGGGCATGGAGCGCTTTTTCCCCAAGGAGCATATCGTGTTCACCGGAAACCCAGTGCGTCAGAACTTAAAGGATGCTACGATTGTCTATAAGGATGCCATTGAGCAATTTGGTTTAGACGAGAAGAAGCGCACGGTGCTTATTGTTGGCGGTTCGCTTGGTGCGCGCACGATTAACGAAAGTGTGCTCTCTTGTTTGGAACTCATTCGCCAGCAAGACGAAGTGCAATTCATCTGGCAAACGGGTGGTTACTATCATGCGGAAATTACGGAAACCTTGCGCCGTGCGGGTTGTCCCGAAAACTTGGTAGTGACGGACTTTATCTCAGACATGGCTTCGGCTTATGCCGTTGCCGACTTGGTTATCTCACGTGCTGGCGCCGGAAGCATTTCTGAATTCTGCCTTCTCGGAAAACCCGTCATTCTTGTGCCTTCGCCCAACGTGGCTGAGGATCATCAAACGAAGAATGCCTTAGCCCTTGTGAAAAAGGACGCAGCCGTTTACATCAAAGACGATGAAGCGCGCCAGACACTCCTACCCCGCGCCATCGCTCTCGTACAAGAACCCCTTCAACTGAAGGAACTCAGCGACAACATCCTCACCCTTGCAAAACCCAATGCGGCTATGGACATCGCCCGTGAGGTTTTGGCATTGGCAGAAGGGGAATAAGGTCGGTTCGCTCTAAGGTGACAAGGAGGAAATGATAGATTCACAGAAACTATAGTATCTTTAAGGACTATAGAGCAAGCATTCTCCTCACCCCAAAACATTAATCTCTCTACAATCCTCACATGCAAAATATTTATTTCCTTGGTGCCGGAGGCATCGGTATGAGCGCTTTGGTGCGTTACTTTCTTTCGCAAGGCTATAACGTAGGTGGTTATGACCGTGTGGAAACGCCGCTTACGAAGAAGTTGTGTGAAGAAGGCGCCACGATTCATTATGAAGACGGGGAGCAACACATTCCCGAATGCTTCAAGAATAAGGCGGAGACTCTCGTAGTCTATACTCCCGCCATCCCTGCCACGCACGAGGAATTTAATTATTTCCGCCGCGAAGGTTTTGATATGAAGAAGCGTGCGGAGGTTTTGGGCATCATTACGAGACAGATGAAGGGCCTTTGCTGTGCGGGTACGCACGGTAAGACTACCACTTCGGCCATGACGGCACACTTGCTCCATAGCAGCCGAGTAAAGTGTAACGCCTTCTTAGGTGGTATCACCAAAAACTATGGCACGAACTACCTTATCGCTCCCGAGAGTCCCTACGTGGTAATCGAGGCCGACGAATTCGACCGTTCGTTCCATCATCTCCGACCCTTTGCCACGCTCATCACTTCGGCCGACGCCGACCACCTTGACATTTACG
>CALFGU010000031.1 GCA_937877685.1 uncultured Prevotella sp. | reverse complement strand
GCACGTACGGCAAGAGCGATGGCGGGGTAAGTCTTACCCGAACCCGCAGGTCCGATGGCGAAGAGCATGTCGTGCTTAGCATAGGCTTCAACCAAGCGACGCTGATTTTCAGAACGCGCCGTGATGGGTTTACCTCCCGTGCTGTAAACAATCACCCCCTCTTGGTGTTGCTTCTGTGTCTTACCGCGCTTAATGATGTTGAGAATGTCTTCCTCCGTGAGTTGGTTGAACTTCACACAGTGAGTTTCCAACAAGCGGAAGAGGTCCTCAAAGTCTGCCATCTCCTCTTCGGAGCACATCACTTTGACGACATTATCGCGCGCAACGATACGCAATTTCGGGCAAAGTGCCTTCAGCATACGCAGGTTGGCATTGTTCGCCCCGTAAAAAATAACGGGGTCGGCCTCTTCAAGAATAAAATGTTTTTCAATCACACTGCAAATTTAAGCATTCCTATGATATATTTTTACTAAATTTGCGGGTAATTACAGCAACCCACTATGACCTTCCCCATAAAAATTAAAAAAATACATTTTCTTACCCTCTTCTTTGCCATAGTGGGGGGATTGTACGTCGTGCGCTTAATTATCCCCGAGCATACGATTTTTTATGTCCATGGAAAGAATTTACATCAGTTGACTGACTACCTCACAAAAGAAGATGTCGCCATTCCTGAATATGATGTAACTCCCCAACCCATACCCTCCTCATCAGAAACGCAAGACCCCATTTTGCGCCACAGTCTAAAGGTGGACAAGATTTTCCAAGAGACGCGCCTGAACGTCAAGGTAACAGATGCACAGGGACGTCCCTTAAAAAACAAGCTGAAAGGCGTGACGGGTTATTCAAAAGTGTTCAACGACCTCAACGATGTGCAATTAGCAACGGCATCTCGCATTGGGATTCCCACCATTGCCAATCGCGAGGAGGCGGCTAAGAGCAAGGATAAACTTGTCTTTGTGGGCAACAGTCCGTATTACGACATGAAGGACCTCACCCACTCTATCCCCTACCTTGTTCCGAGAGCGGCAATATGCCTTGAAGAAATTGCGTGTGCATTTATGGACTCGTGTGTGGTAAAAGGGTTGCCGATGCACAAGTTAGTACTCACGTCTGTGCTCCGAACGGAAAATGACGTCAAGAAATTGAGACGTGTCAACGTCAATGCTTCTGAAAATAGTTGTCATCAGTATGGCACGACCTTCGACATCAGTTACCGTCATTTCGTAAGGGTTGAAGATCCCAACGCTCCGCCACAAAGGGAAATCCCTGCCACTAAACTCAAACAGGTGTTGGCAGAAGTGTTGGAGGATCAGCGCAACTTGGGAACATGTTACGTGAAATATGAATACCGCCGCAGTTCCTGCTTTCACATCACTGCGAGATAATCCGACATAGTGCAGAGATAAAGAAACACATACAAAAGACTTGAACCACAAGGGGCGTATAGCTACTATAACATCTATAGTGACTATACGCCCCTTTTATCTTTACCCTACTTCATCCCCAATTCACGTTGCACAAAATCAAGGATTTCTGCCTCTTGATTAGGATGGAACCAATGAATCGTGTCATCCTTCTTAAACCATGTCATCTGCTTCTTCGCATAAACGCGAGTGTTCTTGCGGAGTCGGTCAAGCGCAAAATTCAGTTCCCATTCGCCATCAATAACGTTGAGCAACTCCTTCACGCCTACCGTATTCAGCGAATTCTCCGTGCGGAAGGGCATCACGCGACGCACTTCCTCCAGAGCCCCTTGCTCCACCATCTGCGTTACTCTGCGATTGATGCGGTCGAAAAGGTCGTTGCGCTCACGCTGTAAACCTATTTTGAGAATGCGAAACGGACGCACCTTCTTCTTACGCACACGGAAGGAAGTGTAAGTAGTTCCAGTCATGTAACAAATCTCAAGGGCGTGAATCACACGCTTGGGGTTGCGAATGTCACACTGTGCGTAATACTCAGGATCGAGTAAGCGCAGTTCGGCAGCCAATGCCTCAAGTCCCTCTGCTTGATAGCGCTCCATAAGCAGGGTGCGCGTGGCCTCATCTACCGTAGGGATGTCATCAATCCCGTCACAAACGGCGTCAATATACATCATCGACCCACCCGTAAGCAGTGCCACATCATGGGTTTGGAAATGACGGTCCAAGAGCGTTAGCACCTCTTCTTCATAACGCGCAGCGCTGTAATAATCCGTCAATCCGAGCGTGCCCACAAAGTAATGGGGCACACGCGCTTGCTCTTCAGCCGTAGGGGCTGCGGTAATGATGGGAATGTCTCGGTATAACTGACGCGAGTCTGCGCTGATGATGGGACTGTCAAACTGTTGTGCAAGGCGAAGACTCAGCGCGGTCTTCCCCACTGCCGTTGGACCAAGAAGAACTATGAGAGTTTTGGACATATATTTGAAGGGCGAAATTCTAAATAAGTTATTGGCAAAACAAAAAGTAAGATTGTACGTTTTCTTTGAGATATAGGAAGGATTCTTTGAGGGTTTGTTTTCAGCGCTTGAGTCTGTGTATTAAACAACTGACATTCAGACGGAATATTAACAATCCATTTAACAGTTATGAAGCATGCGGAAATGACTCCTCTGCTGATTACAAAGCAAATATACAAAAAAGGTGTGTCAGGAGCAATATCTTGACACACCTTGTTATTTTTTGTTACCCTCGTTTTGCCGAAGGTTTCTGTTTCCTGCTAATAAGCGCTATCGTCTGAGATTTCAAATCCCTCGAGGTCGAGTTCGTCGTCATTGTAGAGGTCTTCTCCGTCGCCGTATAAGTCGAAATCATCATCCATAGGAACTGCACCTGCCTTAGCATTTGCCTTCGTAATCTTATCAACAAAGGGATCTTCGAAATCAAGAAGCTGCTGGGGAGCTTCGCCTTTGGCACGAATCACTTCAGGAGAAGAAAGGTGCTCACCGGGAATGAATTCCTTCACATCAAGGAAGAAAGAGCGCTCAGCGTAGGGGTCGAAAACAAATTCAAAGTGCTGTCCCTCGTCCTCAATAAAATCCGAGAGCGGTGTGTCTTCCATCAAGTAAACGTCTTCCGACATATCCTCATCAAAGACATCCTCACGCGTGATTTGCTCATGGCGTTCCCACTCTTCATCACAGACGTAGAACTCTGTCATTTGGTCATCGGGATAACCACATGACTGAAGCACAGCCTTACAAAGGTCAAGGAAGTTGGCATCACTGTCAATCTTGATTTCGCGCAAGAAACCATCTACCTCGTCGCTGATAAATTTTATTCTGTATAACATGACTTTTGCTACTTAAGAACTACTTGATTACGCCACGCTGAGACTGTTCAAAGAAAGAGATGATATAATCTACTTCCTTACACTGAGGCACCTGCTCACGAACCATCTGAAGGCGTTCCTTCATGAGTCCCTTTTCTTGATAGATAATGCGGTAAGCATTATGAATGTTTTCGATTATCTCGGGAGCGAAACCGCGGCGACGGAGTCCCACAATGTTCAAACCGCAATAAGCAACGGGTTCGCGACCTGCGATAATGAAGGGAGGAATATCCTGAGAAGTGCGCGTACCTCCGCCTACCATCACATAACCTCCGATGCGACAGAACTGGTGAACGAGAGTGGTTGAACTGACAATCGCACAGTCGTCAACGATTACTTCACCTGCAAGCTTTGTTTGGTTACCGATGATGCAATAATTGTTAATGATAACGTCATGACCAGCATGCATACCTTCCATAAGGAGGTTGTTGTTGCCCACTACGGTTTTGCCCTTAGCGGCTGTACCGCGGTTGATAGTTACATTCTCACGGATGGTGTTGTTATCACCAATTTCCGCAGTTGTTTCTTCACCTTGGAACTTGAGGTCTTGAGGAACGGCACCGATGACAGCACCAGGGAACACGGTGTTATTGTTGCCCATACGCGTTCCGTAAAGCAACGTCACACCATTCATTAACTTATTGTTGTTGCCGATAACTACATTCTTGTCGATATAGCAGAAGGGACCGATTTCGCAATTTTCTCCAATTACAGCCTCGGGGTGGATGTATGCTAAGGGACTAATCATAATAGTTCAGGGGTTAAGAGGAGTTCTAAATTATGTTGTTTAGTGTGCCCAGTGAAAGGCACGGGATTTATTCTTTGTCTTTTGCCAACTGAGCAGTAAAGGTTGCTTCCATCACACAATTGTCGCCCACAAAGGCAAAACCGCGCATTGAGGCAATACCATGACGGATGGGCGTAATAAGGCGTACGAGGAAAATAAGTGTATCACCTGGAACAACCTTCTGACGGAATTTCACGTCGTCGATACGCAAGAAATAAGTAGTGTATTTCTCGGGATCGGGAAGTCCGTTGAGCACGAACAAACCGCCACACTGCGCAAGCGCTTCGATTTGAAGTACGCCGGGCATTACAGGATTTCCGGGGAAGTGACCTTGGAAGAAGGCTTCGTTGGAAGTTACGTTCTTCACACCCACAATCTGCTTCTTTGTAATCTCAATCACCTTATCCACTAACTGCATGGGATAACGGTGGGGAAGCATACGCTGGATGTCGTTAATATCCAAAACGGGAGCCTTATTGGGATTGTAAGAAGGCGCCTGCACTTCGTTCTGCTTAATTTCCTTGCGGAGTTGACGCGCAAACTTATTATTGATAGTGTGTCCGGGACGCGTTGCAATAATACGGCCCTTGATGGGACGACCAATAAGTGCGAGGTCACCAATAATATCAAGCAACTTGTGGCGTGCAGGTTCGTTGGGCCATACGAGAGGACGTGTCTGCAAATAACCTAACTGAGTGGCATCGCGATGCTCTACATTAAGCGAATCAGCCAATTTGTCAAGCGCTTCCTGCTCCATCTGACGTTCGTAAATAACAATGGCGTTCTGAAGGTCGCCACCCTTAATCAACCCAGCAGCAAGGAGGGGTTGGATTTCGCGAACGAAAACGAAGGTGCGGGCAGATGCTACCTCGTCAGCGAATTTCGTCATGTCGTCAAGCGTAGCGAATTGACTGCTCAAGAATTGCGAGTCAAACGAAATCATGGACGTGATAGAGAATTGCTCATCGGGGAGAAGCGTAATCTGAGAACCTGTTGCAGGATCGTTAAATTCTACCTTACGCTTGATAACGTAGTAGTCCTTATCGGCTTCTTGTTCCTCGATACCTACACGCTTGATGTTTTCAACGTAATAATAAGAACTGCCATCAAGGATGGGGAACTCGGGACCGTCAACTTGAATCAAACAGTTGTCAATGCCGAAAGCGTAAAGAGCAGCAAGACCATGCTCAATGGTTGAACAACGAGCTTCACCCTTTGCTACGACCGTGCCTCTACTGGTGTCGATTACATTTTCAGCAACGGCATCAATGATAGGTTGACCTTCGAGGTCGATACGCTGAATTTTATAACCAAAGTTTTCGGGGGCAGGATTGAACGTCACTGTCAATTTCAAACCTGTATGGAGTCCGATACTTGAGAGCGAGAAACTCTCCTTAAGTGTCTTCTGTTTCATGGGATTATTTTTCTAAATATAGGTACTATAGAAACTATAGGCACTATAAAAAACTATAGAAACTATAAATCGTCTACTGTTGCAGTTGAGCCTTCAACTCTTCTACCTGCTTCTTCAAGTCGTTCAATTCGCTATACATTTCAGGAAGGCGCTTGAACACGACACTTGAACGCATGAATGCCTTAGCATCGATGGCGGGAGAACCTTGAATGGTTTGTCCAGGTTTCTTCACGCTACCAGCAATACCTGCCTGCGCACCAGAAAGCGTGCGGTCAGCAATGGTTGCATGACCAGCAATACCTACTTGACCACCGAACATACACCATTCGCCAATCTTTGTGCTACCAGCAACACCAACTTGAGCGGACATGACGGTGTGACTGCCGACTTCTACATTGTGAGCAATCTGAACCATATTGTCGAGTTTCACACCGCGACGTACATAAGTGCTACCCATTGTTGAGCGGTCAACACAGGCATTTGCGCCGATTTCAACGTCATCTTCTATAGTTACGATACCAATCTGAGGAATCTTTTCATAACCATTGGGCGAGGGAGCGAATCCAAAACCGTCGGCACCGATGACACAACCGGAATGAAGAATCACACGATTACCCACAATGCAATCATGATAAACACTCACGTTAGGATAAAGAATGCAGTTTTCACCAACCTTGGCACGCTCTTCAACAACGGCATGAGGATAGAGTTGAGTTCCTGCACCGACTTCGGCATTGTCGCCAACGTAAGCAAAAGGACCTACGTAGCAATCTTCAGCAACCTTTGCTGATTCGGCAACAAAAGCGAGAGGATGAATGCCTGAACGCTTACCCTTAAACTGTTCGTAAAGGGTGAGCAACTTGGCAATGGCTTCGTAAGCATTGGACACACGAACGAGAGTTGCGGTGTATTCCTTTTCGGGAGTGAAGTCATTATTTACAAGCACTACACTTGACTTCGTTTCATAAAGGTAGTGTGCATATTTAGGATTGGCAAGGAAAGAGATTGCTCCTTCTACGCCTTCTTCAATCTTAGCAAATGTCTTTACTGTTGCATCGGGATTACCATCAACCGTGCCTTGCAAATAAGTTGCAATCTGTTGAGCAGAAAATTCCATATAAAAATCTATGTCGATTTATTAATTACCGGGCGTTGTGACTTTATCAAAAGGTTGGGTTGAAACCTACATGGGATTGGGGTTCGCAACTTGAAAAATACGAAACACACACAAATTCCATAGGCACACACCCTCTTTTCCTCGCAAATATCGCAAATAATACCGAAACTAAGGGCATGCAAAACGTTTTTTTTAACTTAATTACACAAAATTGAGACTGCTTGAGGGTAAAACTAGGATAAATATCAAAAAAAGCGAGGGCAACACGTGTTACCCTCGCTTCTATCATAGCGACTTAATAAATCGGATTAGGGAGATACCAGTTGCTCTGGTTCTTGAGGAGT
The DNA here is from genome assembly GCA_937877685.1 of uncultured Prevotella sp. Taxonomy (GTDB): domain Bacteria; phylum Bacteroidota; class Bacteroidia; order Bacteroidales; family Bacteroidaceae; genus Alloprevotella. The sequence continues at coordinate 22,572 of CALFGU010000031.1, read as the reverse complement.
TCATAGATGTAAGTATCCTGCTTGCCAAGAGGCATAACAACATTACCATTTGCATCTACTTCTTCAGCTGCATAAGGTGCTTGGTTAACGGAACGATTAGAAATCATCCATGCAAACCATTCATTACCGTCAATGAGACCTGCATTGTTCTTATGGCGAGCCATACGCATGAGGTCGAAGTAACGGAAACCTTCAAACGCTGTTTCAAGAGCCATTTCATCAGCAATAAGTGTTTCTACTGCTTCAATTTCCCATTCTTCTGGACCTACAGGAGCAATAGTGTCTGACGTAACAATTACGCGAACTGTGTCTGCATAAACAACTCCACTATTGCTACGCGCTGTAGCCTTCTTCGCTGCGAAAGGCATGAGGTAACCAGAACGATTCCATTCTGCAGCAATACGCTGATTAACTACATTAGTGTAAGTGTAAAGCGTGTCATTATCGTCTGACTGACCGCAACCGAGAGCATGGATACCTGCTGAATTTGCCCACTTAGAATCCGTGAAATCAAGGAAGGGTTTAGACTTCGCACGGAGAAGTTCGTCGGGAGAAATTGCAAGGTTATGAGTACCCTCATGAATTGTGTCTGCACTTAATGTTGCATGATAGAACTGGAAGAGTGTATCATTGCTTACAGAATCGGCCTTATCAACAGGAGTGTACTTGATAGAGTCTGTCAATTCGGGGAATTTGTCATAGTGCAAACCATCGCGAAGAATTGCAAAAGCATGACCGGGGAAACCTGCACGGTTGATGGCTTCTGCAAAACGGAGGTAAACCTGACGCTTGCGATATACGTTGAGCGCATACTTGAAGTCAAAACGGTTAGAAGCAACTCCATCCTGGTTAACGTTATCTGCTACACCGAACTTATGGATAAAGCGAGGTTTACCGTCATCTTCTGTTTGGAAAGAGGGACATGTTGCATTCAAACGACCATCACCTTCTTTGTAGTATTCAACTTCAACATTCGTAACGTCTTCCTTGCTTTCAGATTCGTAATTCACATAAGTTTGTGCCTTATTGAGGGCAATGTAACGCTGTGAAGGACCTACCTGACGCATCTTTGCATTAGGCTTGATGCTGATTTCACCATTCGTAGCAACTTGTTCACCAGAACCTGAAGTTTGGTTAAATGAACTTGTTTCGAAACCATAGATATTAGCAACGCGAGTTAACACGCTACCAAAACTCTTGTTTGCTGCAGAGGGAACGAGTGTAATTGTTTCATCAGCGGCATTAGCATAAGAAAGAAGGCTACGATACCAATTCGTCAAGTTACCCCAGAAAAGACGCTTTTCTTCATTAATCTTGGGGAACATAGCAGAAACTGCATGACCATTCTTAACTGCAGCAGCGGCATTTTCTTCCAACCAAGTGTAGTAGTACATAGCAGCCTTTTCATAGTCAGCAGTACCATTACCACGAAGAAGATAGAGATCTCCTAATACGAGGTCAGAGGGGAAAATCATCAACTTGTGTGTGATGTCAACACCACTCTTACCAGTCTTGAACTGACCATAGTTGGGGAAACCATAAGTCTTTTCAAATTGTGCAGCAAGAAGCAATGTAGGTTCGAGCAAATCAATAAGGTTATCAGGTGTTGCCCAACCTTCAGCAGGATTAGTTTCCCAACCTGTATTCGCATTATCTACGGGAACTGTAATGAAAGGTACGCGACCATAGTTTTGTACCAACTGCATATAAGTCCATGCGCGAACCATGTGTACCTGAGCAATTTCCTTACGCATATACAAGATGTCATTCTTAATTGCGTTGGAGTCTGCCTTGGCAAGGTAGAAATTACATTGGTTAATAACCTTGTAATATGCAGCACGATTCAACAACGCTGATTCACCATCCTTCAAGGAAGCATCAAAGCGAGCAATACGTGCAATAGAATCTGAACTATACATCGTAGTGTCAGCAAGGTCTGCGCGAACTTCATTCAAAATGATGTTCTGCTCAACCATATCCTGAACATTACGCATGATACCGAGATAGAAGTTTACCGTGTCCTTACCGTTAAAGCCTTCGGTATAACGTTCCATATCAGGAGTCAGCATATCTTCACATGAAGTGGTGAACACACCAAAACCAGCAAGGAAGACAAAGAGGCTTACAATTGATTTTTTCATTGTAGTAATTGTTTATAGGTTCTGTGAGAAGGTGTAGGGAGGAAAGGAATTCACTCCCTTATCACCTTTCACTTATACCATGTACGTACGATTACAAGTTAACTGTTATACCGAGATTAAAGTTACGACCTGCAGTAAGATAACCAGCGTCGATACCCTGATAGAGTACACTGTTACCTGCTGTTACTTCAGGATCATTGCCTGTGTATTCAGAAACGGTAAACACGTTGTTTGCTTCACCCCAAACGGTGAGACCCTGCAACCAACTGAGGTTGTTTACGGGAATCTTGTAAGTAAGGCGAACCTTCTTCAACTTGAGGTAAGAACCATCTTCAATCCAACGATCTGAGAAACGTTCGTTGTTTACCCAAAGTTCGTTGTCTGCAGACATTGTACGAGGAACATCTGTTACCTGACCTTGATAACGCCAACGGTTGCAAACTGCTGTAGTTTGGTTCCAGATATTGTTACCATTTTCAAGTTGAGAACGCTGATAGTTGAATACATCGTTACCAACTGAATACTTGAAGTTGAGGTCAAGAGCAAAGTTCTTGTAAGTGAAATTAGTGTAGAAACTACCGAAGAAATCGGGGTTAGGATCACCAATTACAACCATATCTGCTTCGCTAATCCAACCGTCACCATTTTGATCTACGAAATGAACGTCACCAGCATGGAAATCACGTGAAGGATTCTGTGAAAGACCTGTAGGATACTTCAATCCTGCAGCCTGAGCAGCTGCTTCGTCAGCAAACACTCCGTTTGTCTGATAACCGAAGAATACGCCAGCAGCGTGACCTACAGCAGTAAGAACGTTGTTATCACCATATACGCTTGAAGTGTAACCATTGATTACAGTAGGTTCACCAGTCTTGTTGCCGTTTGCATCAAGTGCATAAAGTTCAATCTTGTTAGAAGCGGGAAGTTCTTCGATCTTATTTTCGTACTTGCCTACTGAGAGACCTGCTTGCCAACCGAAGTTCTTTGTCTTAACAAGAATTGCATTTGCATTCAAGTTGAAACCCTTATTGCTCAACTCACCATCATTACCCCACATCATAGACATACCAGTGATGTCACTAACTGCCTTACGAGTCAAGAGGTTTGAAGTTGTAGAGAGATAATACTCTGCACCAAGTGAAAGGCGATTATTCAAAAGATTGATCTGAGCACCTACATTGAAACGACGGTTTGTTTCCCACTGGATTGTAGGATTCTGAATGTTAGCCAATACGAGTGAAGTTGCCTTATCCATGAACTTGATGTTCTGGAAGTAAGTGCGACTTGCATAGTAGTCAACGTTGTCGTTACCACTTTCTTCGTAACCAGCGTTCAACTTCAAATAGTTAATTACAGGAACATTGAACCAAGGTTCTGAAGAAACCACCCAAGCTGCTTGTACGCTGGGGAAGAGCCCCCAGTTAACACCAGCGAGTTTAACACCTTCAACAGTTTCACGACCGAAACGGCTTGATGATTCCATTGTAGTTCCGAGGCGAAGGAAGTACTTGTTCTTCAAGTTGTAATTCAAATCTGCGTAGTATGCGAGATTAATCCAACTATCATTAGTACCTCCGTAATCCTTGTACTGCAATGAGTAACTCATGTTAGGCATCTTATCATTGTCATTGTTATAACCAGTAATGTAGCTATCACTATATGAATAAGATGACATACGGAAACCTCCAAGGAAGTCAAATGCATGAGCACCATACTGACGCTTCCACTGAACACGCAAGTCATTGAAGAGTGTTGTTTCCTTACCGAACTGTGTTCTGATGACACTTGTTACACCACCAAGACCTTCAACTTCCTTAGTAGGAGTACCTGTATTGGGAAGGTAATACTTTTCATTATTACGGTTCAAAATGTAACTGAAGCGGTCGCTTACTGTCCAGTACTTGTTGATGCGATACTTAGGAGCTACGTTGATGCTGAACTGAGTCTGCTCATGGTAGTTCTTATTATCACCATCACCGTTCAACAAAATCCAGTAGGGGTTAGCCAAACCTTCGAAGCCATAACCTGAAGCAAATGCCAAGGGGTTATTCGCATCGTTGTAGTTCTTACCTGCGTAAACATTTGAAGCATGACCAAGCACGAGCTTATTAAGGTCATTGTCAAACTTTACAAAGTATTCGTAAGGACTAACAAAAGGATTTTGAATCAAACCGAGAACATTGGGTGAACTGATGTTACGTGAAGAATAATCTTCTGCCCAACCATTGTCGCGGAGGTTATAAGCATTCTTTGTGTATGCGATGTCAAATGCAGTAGTGAAGTTGCGGAACATTTCGATATCGGTGTTGAAACGGATGTTCAAACGATTGAAATCATTCTTCTTCGCAGTTGCATCACTCTGAGTGTAACCCAAAGAAAGGTTGTACATAGCAACGTCGTCACCACCTTCTACGCTTACCTTGTAGTTCTGAGTGTAACTATCTTCGTAGAGGTCCTTCTGCCAATCTGTTTCATTGTGATACATATCGTAGAAGAGGTAACTGGGGTCTTCATTCATGAAGCCGTTTGTTGCAGTAGAAAGATTCTTTGCATTTTCAGTAGTACCGAGGAACTCTGTTACATAGTTACGATACTGTGAAGCATTCATCATCTTCAACTGGTCAGGTGTTTGTTCGAAACCACCATAAGCACGCACCTTAATGCGAGTTGCCATGCTCTTACCACGACGTGTGTCAATTTCGATTACACCATTACCACCCTTTGCACCATAAAGCGCTGTACCATTTGTTAAAACGCGTACGTCAGCAATATCTTCAGGATCAATAACACTGAACACGTTGTTATAAAAACCATCGTGGAGTGTTGTACGGTCGTACTGCATATCCCAAATTACTCCATCCACGACAATGAGAGGTTGAGCATTTGTGTTCAAAGAGTTCAAACCGTTGATGAACATTGCAGCACCTTGTGCAGGAATTCCGCCACGAGCAATTGAACGTACAGCACCGTTGAGATAATCTTCGATATCGTCTTCAACTGTCAATGCGCTAGTTTCCTTGAGCGTATATTCGTGCTTCAAGTTAAGATCTGTACCATCCTTATAAAGGTTCTTCACCAAACCGCTATAAAGATAAGCATTCTGACCCGTTGCTGCCTTAATTGCAAGTTGTGTTGCGTTATATTCATCAACACTTACATAAAGCGCTGTTACAAACGTGGGCACTTTGATTGTGTAATTCCCTTTATCGTCTGTCATCGCTGTATAGAGGCGATTGTTCAAAGCTTGAACACGTACACCTGCCATTGGTTCTTTCGTGGCTGCGTCAAAGACGGTACCCGAAATCTCCTTCATCTCGTACTTCTGAGCTTCAGTTTTTGCCTTACCTTTTGCAGGAGCTTCCTGAGCTGAAAGTACGCAAGTTCCTGATAGCATCAAGATTCCAACAGATGCACGGAGAACACCTTGCATGAAATTGATATTTGTCTGTTTCATTTCTTCAGCTTTTTTTCGTTTGTACTGTCTTATCTGTAGGGCTCAATAATAATTTTATAAATATTCATTGCCATACACTTGGGCGATCCAGCACTACCTGTCTGACGACTTGACATTGAGAACTTCAAACGGGGGAATGAATTAATTCCACTGGGAAGACCATCATAAGAGTACTCAAGATCCAACTTTTCAAAAAGGACAACCTTCTCAACACGGTCGCTAGGAGCAGTGATACCCTTTGCTTCACCTATTTTCGTACCAGCCTTAGATGCGTCATCAAGCACTGTTACATCAAAGGTCAAGTTTTCAACATAGGGGACACCCTTGTTGTTTACCAAACCTTCTTCATAAAGTGTGTGATATGCAGTAGGAACGAGAATAGCATAAACCTTATAAGAACCACTCTTCAACGAGGGAAGGTTTACAGTGAAGTCCATAGCCTTACCTGTTGACTGTACTTCAACACGTGTAAAGTTCTTTACTTCATAGGGGTCAATGATACTATCATTACGGTAGTTTCCTAATGAAACATTTTCGTAATATGCATTAGATTGTGCAAGGACATTGACGTTGAGTTCCTGTCTCTTGAGGTAAGAGTAAGCAACGTCCATGTTGTAACTGTCAACTGCAAAGATGAGACCATTTGATGCTTTGAGAGGTTCAACATCTGCATTATCCTTACCTAAGAAGAGAGGATTCTTACCACCCTTATTACTATTATAGATAGTCAAGAAGTTTGTGGTATTAACAGAGTCGTTATACAAGCAGTAGTCAATGATAGAATTGTCGTCGTTACGATTTACGTTATCACCCATTGTTGAGGGAGTGAAGTACATCGCAGAGAAGAGTAATTTCTGAGCATTGAGTGTCTTTAACGAGTCAATCTGTTCTTCAGTAAACTTAAGCGCTTCATTACCTGAGAAGCCCCAATCGGAATTTGTGTTTGACCAGTTGTAGTTATAAGAATTCTTATAGTTGAAGAGCTTCTTAGCATTTTCTAAAGCTGCTTCATAAGCGTCATCTGTTGGAATAACTGCTACATAAAGAGAGTCTTCATTCTTGATTTCAGCACGAGCTTCACTCAAGAGCGTGTTGTAGTTACTATATACAGAGTCAACATACTCCATCTTACCTTCGTTATTCATTGCACCTTCTGTAGAAGCGCCTGGAGCAAACGAAGTGATGTCAAACTCAGGACTGCTGAGCACACCATACACCTTAGAGAACTGAGGCAAGGCTGCCAAATAGTCAAAGATGTTATAAGCATACTTTGAAGGAGCACTCAATACGTGGAGTGTACCATTTGAAGAGGGTTTTGAAGTTTGACCTTCTTCGAAAGCAACTCCGTCAAAAGTTTTTGCAGTAGCATCATACATAACGTACTTTGCATTCAACATGCGCACTTCCTTTCCTTCTGCTTGAGATTCGTGGTTAAAACGTGCGATGTGTTGACCTAAGAATTGTGAAGCAAAGACGTACTCAGCCTTTGTTGCAGCTTTACGATCTGAAGCATAAAGTGCTTTGATTTCTGCTAACTCTTCCAACATTGCTGCTGCGTCAAAACTTCCGTTTACGGGAGCCCATACTGTTAATGCTTGTGAAGAGTTAAGATAATCTGCATAACTAATCTTAGCCTTGTCAGTGGGATAGTCCATGTCGTTCTTGAGATAAGAAGTTTCACTCAAGATACTTGCAAAGTCAGAAAGAGATTCATTTGCCTGAATATTCTCCCACAAGGTTTTGCCTTCTGTTTCGCCGGTTACAACGATGTCGTAATGATCGTCAGAACATGCAGCCATTCCCATTACGGCAACAATGCTAAGCAGACCTCCTTTGAACCAGTTTTTATATGAATTATTCATACTATTGTTCTTGTTTAATTCAAAAAAGTTTAAATGGAGAAAGAAGTCACATCCTTCACGGACGGAAGGATGCGCTCCTTCTTCCTAACTATTTTTACCAAATATCTTCCACTTCTGCGCCGTTGTAAACTTCCTTCGGAACGATTTCAATGAAGTCAACATACAACTGAGCGTCAAGTTTCTTGAGCGCAGACTTGTAACGCAAGTAATAAGTTGTACCGGGTTCCATGCGCTGACGTGTAACAATACGGCGGAGACCAGGAGTTGCAGGACTGGCGTCACGGATAGTTTCTTCTCCCTTAGAACCAGAAGACGTAATGATATTAGGTGCCTTCAAGTAACCTTGGTTACGCAAGTTCTTGTCGTTTTCAATGTTCGTCTGAATATCATCGGGATCATCGAGAACCCAAGGAATTGCAGGATTGTTTTGACAAGACTGACGCATATCGTAAGGAAGACCTGCAGGTTGCAAACGGTCGGGGTCTGTACCGAAATACATCTGTGCCATACCACGGAGGGTGTTGTGAGAAGCATAAATACGCACTTCGTATTCATTAGCTACGGGAACAGGAGGCAACTTGATGGTAAAGTCATAAAGACCTGTCACCATGAATTCATCACCTTCAAAGTCCTTCCAAGAACCACCTACCTTTGAGTAAGCAACATGGAGGTAAGACACCTTAGTATCGGTTGTTGCACGAACCAAGTTATCAAAATACGTACGCTGATCATTCACCTTGGGGAAGTGCATGTAGTCACCTCCACGGAAGTTGTTAGAAGTCAATTCATGAAGAACTGTTGTAAAGTCAATTCTGAGTCGTTCCTTACCCATATCCATGCGTTGCTTCTGACCGAACACGAGAATATCGCTGATGGGATAAACATAACCATTACTGGGGTCGAGAGCTTGTGTTTCGTAAACTTCGACACCTTCGTCAAGAACTGTTTCTACGTCATAATTATCCTTGAAACCATTCTGATATGTACAGAAATGATTGATGTAAATAGGATGTCCTGCACCCGCATTACCAGCATCACCCTTCTGAAGAATCTTCAAGAGGTGACGTGTTTCGCCTACGGTTGTATAGTAATCCCAAACGTCAATAGGCATTTTCAACATCTGAGGATTCTTAGCATCTGCACCATAGTCATAACGGAATTCGTTACAGTGCATCACCATCTTACCAGGGGCTAATTGACCATGGATGAAGTGATATTGCACAAACTTATAAAGTGCATTGTTAGGATCCTTCAAATTGTCATCTGCTACACCATACGCAGTTACGATTTCAGGAATCTGCTTAACTGCCTCGAGCACTTCGTCCCAGTTAAGGATGTTGCCGTCTTCGTCCAAGTCAAGCGCAGGAACACCCTTGCTGTGATAGATGGAGTCAGTTTCAACAAAACCAGTGAACTTGATGTAACGCTTCAAGGGAATTGATGCATCACCTACGCCAGGGATGTTGATCTTTTCTTCGCGTGAAGTTAATTCATATTCTGCATCGCGTTCGTCAAGAAGGAGCGAAGAAATGCCCGTTTCTTGAAGCAAGCGTGACATAATCTTCATGTTGCTTGCATTCTCAATAACTTCGGGAACGCGGTCGGCAGTAGGAGCGATAACTTCACTAACCACGTGGAGCATACCGTTAGACGCTTCACGGTCAGCAATCATAACGCATGACGCACGGTCAATCTTGTGATAAATGGGATAATACGTGTAAACAGTGTCACCATCAACCATTTCAGGCATGTTGGTAAGTTCATCATACTTCACACGTTTTACAGTATCATCAATTTCTTCACAAGTCAACAGACGGTCAAAGAGATTGGACAAGTTAAACGTTGCACTGATGGGGAACTGTGTTGATTCATAAGCGTCTTGGTCGCCATTGTCAATCACACAACTGTAAGCCACCAACTGCGCCTGTTCGTCTGTGAGTTCGTTAATGTCATTTACCTTAAGTTTCTTGAGATAATTCTCAATGGCAACATTATCGGGAACGAAAGCGGTGTAATTACCGCGCGCAGAAAGTACACTGTAGATAGAAGAACCATCGGCCTTACCAAGACGTACGCGCTTAAAAAGGTCACGAGCGAGCGAGAGGTTCTTGTCTTCATCAAGAATGTCGGCAAGTGTCTGCTCCTTCTTAATCGCAAAGTTTGAGGAGTCGATTTCTTCTTCACAACTACTGATTGTGAATGTTGCAGTAGCACAAAAGGCCATAAGTGCAACCTTCGCAAGGTTCTTGTTAAAGAAAAAAGATGTATTCATAATCTTCATTTTCAAGCGTTTGTGAAGGTAATACGGTAAGTCAAAACAATAACTATTAAAATTGAAACAATATTACAATGTATTTGAATTTTATGTAATAATGTGACCATTCTTATTGGTTTAATTTACCGTATTCCCATTTCAGTTTACTTACTGTAACGTTCCCAAACAGGATTTTGCACTAAAGCACCACCATTCTCAACACCTGCAATCTTCATTTCTTCAGCATAAACAGGATTATACATTGAATAGAGTTGCTTCAAGCGATTCTTAACAATGTTTGTTGCAGCCATGTGAGAAGACAACACATTTGCTGTTGAGTTTTCATATTCTGCCTGACGAACGAGGTCATACCAGCGCTTGCCTTCACCAACGAATTCACGCTGACGTTCGTTATAGACAAGAGTGAGAAGCGTTGAACCAGACTGACCCAAGGGGTAGTTTACAGTAAGACGCTGACTCATATTGTCTACAGTTTCACCTTCATCAGGATTCTTAAGAGTGGGGTTACTGCGCTTGAACAAAGCGTTAACAAGGTCATAACCTTCCATCACGAGAAGTTGGTTAGCATCTGTGACGTCAGAGCGATTTGTAGCACCGTCAGAATTAGCATCTGAATTAGCAATTGTTACGCCTGAATGTAAGCGTGCAATAGCTTCTGCCTTAATCAACATAATGTCTGAAGCGCGATATACGGGCCAGTTAGCATCCATATCTGCACTCTTGCGGTACTGATATTCTGCACCTTCAGTCATGTCTTCACGGTTGTTATACATGATGTCACGTGCCACATTCTTTACAACAGGATATGCACCCGTATTGTTATCGGGGTCATACATGATTGAAGAAAGAAGACGGTTGTCAGCCTTACCAAACCCCTTTTCAGATTCAAAAGATGAAAGACCTGAAATCAAGATATTACCTGCAACGAGGGGACCTGTTGACAATGTAGTTCCGTAAGAAGAGAGGTAATTACCAATAGTGCTAGTCTTATTATTCGTACCGTCAAATTGCAATTCAAACACTGACTCGTAAGTGGCATTCTTCACACCAAAGATGGTTGAGTTCACTACGTCTGTCATGCTATAGTTTTCAGGAACAGTGAGCCAATCAATTGTGAGGTGATCCTTCTTCACAGTTGAAGTTGTTGGATTCTCAGCCTGATCTTCATCATATTCTTTCTGAATATCGTCTAAAACATAGTCAGCGTGTTCAATCGCCTTGTTCAAGCAGTGAGTGATTTGATTGCTTGCATCAGCAATACTGTCACCCTTTGCATTTGAAGAACGGAGCAAGCAACTGCGCCACAAGTACATATCTGCCATGAGCGCGTGAATGCTACGCTTACCGAAGCGACCCTTATTATTCGTCACTGAACCATAGTTTTCAGCAGCCTTATCTACAGTTGCTTCCAAATCTACGAGAAGTGAGTCAAGAATTACAACACCCTTAGTCTGGGGAGTGTTTGCGCGCTTTGCTTCTGCGTCAGTTGAGATAGATTCAACAACGAAAGGCACATCACGATATGCGCGAACAAGGTGGAAATAATAGAGTGAGCGGAGCGCAAGCATTTCAGCCTTAAGGGGATTCCAGTCAGACTGAGAGAAGCTGGGGTCACGACCGTCAGCTACCATCTTCTCACCATATTCTAATACCTTATTACAATAATTAATACCTGTATAGAATTCAGCCCAGTCAAACATGCCTTCAGTGGGTTGCAAAACCCCTTCCTGTAAGTACATAATATCTGTGCGACTCAAGTTGTTGAGCTTCAAGTTGTCTGAACGAACCTCACCCCACAAGAACATGCGGTCGATTACGCCACCGGAAATCATCTTGGCATACGCCGCTGCACGCACGTTATCCAAGTCATTCTTGTCATTCCAGAAGTCTTCTTCTGTAATTTGGTCTGTAGGCAACACGGTGAGATAGTCATCACATGACGTAATCCCCGCTGTCAACATCAAACCTCCGGCAAGAAAAAGTTTTGAGAAAATATTTGTAATTTTCATTGTAGTATAAGTTAATTGTGAAAGTCTGCGGTAGCAACCCACAAGGGGTTGCCCACCGTTAAACTTTTAACTTTTTAGAAACCAAAGTTCAAGCTGAATGTGAATGAGCGAGAACGGGGTGTTTGTGAACTATCGACACAAGGATTCCAACCACCTGCAGAGTGTTCAGGGTCAGTACCTGAATACTTAGTCCAGAAGATGAGGTTGTTACCAGAAGCAGCAATGTTCAACTGGCTCAAACCATACTTCTTCAACTTAGCAGGATCAACACTGTAAGAAATCTGCATATACTGGAAGCGGAGGAAGTCACCAGGTTCTACGTAACGGTCACTTACCAATGCATTGTAAGAAGTACCTGCAGAAGCGTTCATCGCACGAGGAATGTCAGTTACGTCACCATTCTTACGCCAGCGGTGAGCAACAGAAGCACACTGGTTCTTGTTTGTACGCATGTCTTCAGCATAGAGACGTGCCATGTTCAAAATCTTGTTACCAATACGGAAGTTGAAGTTTGTCTTCAAGCGCCAACGACCATAAGTGAAGTCAATACCGAAACCACCATTGATGTCGGGGTTAGAACCACCGAGGTAAACAATATCAAGTTCGTCAATATTACCGTCATGGTTAATATCTTCGTAAATCACGTCACCACCCTGGAACTGATAGTTTCTACCACCATAGTTGAAGTAGATGGGGAGAGGATTACCACGCTTGTCGTAAATAACATTACCTTCAGCATCGCGAGCGATAGGAGCTGTCTTACCTGTTGCAGCTGCAGTATTTACGTTACCCTTAGCATCGTAGTATTCGTTCTTTGACTGATCAAGGAAGTAACCGTTGTGGTCATAGTCATAAGCGTAAACACCCTTGTAACGGAAACCGTAGATACCACCGAGAGCGTGACCAATCTGTACGCGCTTTACGTAAGTATGGTTGTTGTAATTGTAGTCAGCATTAGCTGCTGCCAACACGTTAGCATCCATTTCTGTGATTGTGTTCACGTTCTGTGCGAAGTTCACACGGAAGTTCATGTGGAACTTACCTACCTTGAACACGTCCTTAGTGTTGATGTACAATTCCCAACCTTCATTTTCCATTGAACCTACGTTAGCAGAGCTCAAGTTGCTGAAACCTGTAGAAGAGGGAATGCGAACACCGTAGTTCAAAAGGTCTGTAGTCTTCTTCTTATAAGCATTGAAGTCTAACTTGAAGAGACCATCGAAGAGGTGTAAGTCAGCACCAATGTTCCAAGACTGTGTCTTTTCCCAACGGATTTCTGTCAAACGGAGGTTAGTAGGAGCAATACCCTGAACACCGTTATAAGAACCTGAAGCACCATACTTGTTATAGATAAGACCTTCACCGAAGCTACAGTTACCTACGATACCCCAACCTGGACGGAATGAAAGCATGCTGATAACACCACGGAGAGGTTCGAAGAAGCGTTCGTCAGAGATGTTCCAACGTGCAGAAACACCAGGGAAGAAACCCCACTTGTTACCAGAACCGAACTTTGTAGAACCGTCGGCACGGAGGGTAGCACTCAATGAATACTTAGAACCGAATGAGTAGTGCATACTAGCAATACCTGACATTGTGTGTCCCATCCAAGTACCTGAAGAAGAACCAGTAAGATAACCAGGAACTGTGGGGTCAGTAATACCGCCACTAATACCTGATGAAGAAAGATTCTGGTTAGTACCTTCACTTGAACCCATTTCACCACGAACCATCAACTGGAACGAATGTCTATCATCGTAGAAGAAAGGCTTGAATACCAAAGAGTGACGAGTTGTGAAGCTAAAGTTCTTAGAGTCACTGTTTGAAGTCTTGTCAATACCACTACTCCAGTTTTCAGAAGTCAAAGTGTGGGGATAGTAAGAGTTGTCTGTCTGCGTATTCGCATTCATGTGTACTTCACCTGTATAGTCCAACTGAGTAGACTCATCATCCTTACCCAAGAGTTTGTATTCAATTGAGAATGAAGGAGTGATAGTGTAGGTAGAAGTAGTAGCCCAAGCTTCATTAGCAGTTGCAACGGGGTTACCATTGCTTACCATGTCGCTAAGATAATAAGAAGTAAGGTTAGAACCATTATCTACCAAACCAGCAGCACCTGCTGCAGGAGGCATAATATAGTAATCACCTGTCTGATAATAAGACTGAGTTATCTTATCATATTCGTTACGATAAACAGCCATGTTAGGCATTGCCTGGTAAGCGCTACCTAAGATACCGTTATAGTTCTTTTGGTTATTTGTGTAAGCCAACGCAAAGTTAGAAGAGAACTTGATGCGGTCAGACACCCAATAGTCCAAAGCCAAACGTGTAGTGAAACGGTCAAGTTGCTGCTTGATGATAGAACCTGTTTCATGGTCGTAAGATGCAGAAACACGGAAAGTTGCCTTATCACCACCACCAGAGATATTTACACCGTAGTTGTGAGTCTGACCAAACTGTGTAACTTCATCAATCCAGTCTGTGTTCTTGTTGTAGTTTGCATAGTAAGCGGGGTGACTCTGGAGATAAGAAATTTCTACGATACCAGAAGCCACGTCACTTTGCTTAGGATTAAAGTATGCTTCCTTCAACATCATTGTGTAGCCGTCACCATTAAGCATCTTCATGCCTTCGGGCTGCCAGTTACCAGAGAAACGATAGCTGAAGTTAACCTTTGTCTTACCACGAGAACCACGACGTGTCTTAATTTCGATTACACCGTTAGAACCGCGTGAACCCCAAATTGCTGTTGCAGAAGCATCCTTCAATACGTTAATGCTCTGAATATCTTCGGGGTTAACCTGGAGAAGAGTTGCAAACTTTTCTTCGTCCATGTTGTTTGCGTCAAAGTCATCACGATTGTAGTCTTCAAGAGGATAACCGTCCACAACGATAAGAGGTTCTGAAGAACCATTGATAGAAGTCACACCACGGAGGCGCATTGAAGTACCAGCACCAAGGTTACCAGAGTTTTGAACGATGTCAAGACCTGCAATCTGACCTTGAAGCGCTTCACCAGCAGTTTCGAAAGAGAGACCTGCCATTTCGTCCATGTTCAATGACTGTTGCGCTACAGAGATTTCGCGTTCAGGAATTGTCAAACCGTTAGTTTTCACTTTACGTGTACCAACAACCTGAGCTTCACCCATCATTGAGTTATCCTTCAATTCTACTTTGAAAGTAGAAGTGTCACCTATGGGCAACTTACGAGTTGCATAACCAATGTAAGAAACTTGCAAAGTATTCGCAGGATTCTTAATTGTCAAACTAAAGTTACCACTTGCGTCTGTTTGAGTTGCTGAAACCACACGGTTTGTTTTGTCCAACTCAACAACATTCGCCATAATCACGGGTCCGTCGAGTTCGCTCCATACATGACCCGAAATTCTCTTTTGTGCCATGACTGCTGTAAAGGCACAGCACAATGCGAGGGTTAAGAGATACTTTATGTAATTCATATTAATAACTTATTATCTGAGTCTGTATTTTGCGGTATAAGCATTGAGTTCTTCGGGAGTAGCATAATTCCAGAAGTCGAAGTTACCCTCGGGCATTTCGTTCTTAGTGGGGTCACCTTCGAAGTAAAGTCCCTTGTAGTCTTCAGGACTATTGTAGTTGAGGTAACCATCAATCTGGTGAATTACCACGTAAGAAGAATTCTTAACGTAACTTGCACTTGCAGCAGCTGCATTATAGCAAATATCACGAGCAAGAAGGTTTCTGTTTTCTTCTGAAGCAACCACATCTACCTTATTACCACTTCTATCAAGCACTGAAAGTGCTGAAGGAGATTGTGTTACACTCAAAGAAAGGTAAGAATTTGTTACGTTATCAATACATGAAGTCTGATACTGATTCTCTGCTGTAACGTTATCTACGAATACAGACTGGTCTTGGAAGTGATACTTCACAAAGTTCACGAGTACAGTAATCATTGTTCTTGCCTTAATGCTGTCTGCTGAAGAAAGATCATCTTCAAAGTCATTAGTGCGTGTAGCTACCCATTCATTAATTTCATCCCAAGTCATAAGACCCTTAGCACGCGCAGCTGCTACTTGATCATTAGTTGGAACGTAAATGGTGTAGTTATAGTTATTGAAGAAACGTACGAGTTGCTCTCTGTTAGCGGGGCAATAAGTTGCTGTACCCTGTACGTTATCGTTCTGACGCGCAAATATGAGGAACTTCAACTTTTCAGACTGTTCTTCACTTGCACTCATAGCCTTCATCTTGCCTGTAGGATTACCATCCTTATCAACTTCAGGATATTCAAAGTAACCACAAGCACGGAGCAAGTCGCTGCTTACATATTCAGGGTTAGCCAATTCATAGAATTCTGAATAAGGATTGTTATCTGCAGGCACCTTAAAGTGGTTATATACAGAACGCATAGTGGGCTGAACGGGACGGTCAATAAGATATGTCATACCGTTACCATAACCGTTTGAAGCCTGTGTCTTGTCATAACCTTCAAGAACTACTGCAGTGTGGTCATTTTCTGTATAACCTTCAGCAGGATCGTTAATCATTACCTGATAACCACCTTCAACCTTCATGCCTACGTTCTTTTCTGCAAATGTACCCTTTTCTGTCAAACGGAGGGGAGCACCATTACGTGAGAGGTAATAAGTACGTGCATCATTAACGCCAGCAGGGTCATCATGTACAAGAATATGCTGGTCAACCATTTCAATCAAGTTCATACGCTTCTGCTGACCTACGCCTGCACTCATGTTATCGGTAACCTTTGATACATATTGATTACCCTTCTTCTTGTCAGTACCAGGCTGCTGACCCTTACTCATATTATAATTATATGCAGTAGCTTCAACAGGAATCACCGCACCGCGAGTAACGTCATCATACTTAAATGACCAGTAGTAACGGTTGGTTGACTTTGCACCAAAAGGTTGAGTAGCAAAACTTGCAGGTTCTACATAACCATACTGCTCAAGACCTTCGTCAACAGGAACAAAGAATGAGAAGTTACTCTGCATAGCCTTGAGGTAAGTAGAGAAATACTGCTTCAAGGGAGCGTTGTTATAAGATGAACCTTCGATAAAGTTGTCATCGGCTCTTACTACAGAACGAATAATCTGAGTGTTGCTTGCTGTCAAAGCGGGAGCAATAACTGAAGCATAGTCAGCAGGCGCATCCACTGTGTTTGTAACGTAGATCACACCGTTGTTCGCAAGAATACACTTTTCAATGTGAGACTTATAATCTTCTTCTGAAGTATAGCTCGCAAACATTTGGTCTTGCGCGTCATTTACAATCGTAAGATACTTACTGGGCACAGATTCATTAAATGAGTCCTTCATCAAGTTTTGAATCAAGGGCTGAATCAAGTGAAGAGGAATCTGGTAAAGGTTAGTCAAGAGATTTTCCTCTGTGTTAGGAAGAGTTCCGTAACGTTGAATCAAGTCAACACCACCACCCTTAACGAAGTAATTAATCATTGCTTCATCGCTGGGCACGAACATAGCAGCCATATCTTGTTCCTTTGAAGTAGAAGAAGACACAGCATACTGGTTCCATCCTGGGTCGAAGGGCAAGAACTGCTGGTCACCGCCGAAGTTCAAATCATCGGGACGCTTTGCAATCTTACCACCGCCCTGTGAACGGTTAGAAATATAGCGCTTTTCATAAATTGAGTCAGCAGGAATATCGTTCAATGCCTTATACTGACGTGTGAGTTGCTCATTATAATAAGGAGCAGCGAAGCGGTCAAGCATTGCACTGAAGTAATTTGTCTGACCGTTTGAACGAATCATTTCAGCCATATTACCGGGAGGCAACAACACCTTATCCAAGAGATGAATATAACCGTTCAAACAAACAATATCACCATCAATGATACGGCAGTCGTTGATAAAGCCGAAACTTGCCTTACCATCCAAGAAGTATGGTTGATCCATAATCTTTTCAACGTCAGCGAAGGTGATACTCTTCATCTTCATTTGACCTTCAAGGAAGTGAGACATCATGGGATCCGTAGCATCAAGTGCCATATAAACTGAATCACCCTTCTCACGAAGCGCCTTAAACCAGTCCATATCTACAGTAGACTGAGTTGCAGGAAGTTCTGTCACTGCCCAACGAGTAACAGAGTCTGATGCTGTAGCTGACGTTCCCTGACGCAAGCAGAGATTCTTACCGCCACCTTCTATATTTGCTAACATTTCGAGCACGTAAGCATTGTTCAACATAGAACTGTTGAGCAACACGCGCTTCTGATTCTTAGAGAGATCGTCATAAGACGTCACACCCCAAGGATTGTTCTTAAAGAACTCAGCATAAGCCGAGTCGTTCGCAACAAAGAGGGTTTTACTACCCGTCTTAGAAAGCACTTCGGCATACTCCAAATCGTCGATAAGACGCACCACTGTAGTGTAGTTACCACGATTCTGCAATTCATGGTAAATACTCTGCCCAAGGAACGAGGGAGCACTTTCCTCGTAGTCCTTCAGATGGAACTTGTCATCCGCGCAAGAAGTAAAGCCGACAGTAGAAAGCAGCGCAGCATTGAGCAACGCCATTCCCATTTTGCTAAAATGGTTTTTCATACGCATCAAGATAAAAATTATAATGTTGTTATTGTTGTTAAGCGCTGTTCCCATAAGGGCACACTGAGTGCATAGTATACGGGAATGAGGCAAATTTAGCAGTTTTTTGCTAATCCACCTTATCATTTTTTATTTTTTTATGATTTGAAGAGCATTTTCACTAATTTCAGACCCTTTATTTGTTAAATTCACAGCAATTCGCGTTAATTTTGTCAAATTTCAGCATCACAGAGCGCTGCATTAACAACATAGTGAGCATATTTTAAAACCAACATTGCATTTTGACTCATTTTTTCATCACAGAAACAAAGCTCAAGGATGATATTCAGCAACTTAAAATTCATCGAAGACAAAATTCAAAGCATCGTACTTCTTTAACAAACAAGCAAACCTTATTCAGGTTAAGAAAATCAAAGCATAGCACCACAAAATCACCAAGGCCAATAACGCGTTAAAGAAAGGAGAGGAACGAAGGCACACCTGGCAAAATTCAGAAAAAAGAACAGAAGAGCAAAAGAAGAAAAGAGTCTCCCCAGGGAAAGTCTTTTGATTCTTTTGCTCTTCCATTCTGCCCCACTCTTCGGTTATCGCCTGCCGAATCCTTGATAGGTGCCACGCTTTCGGAGGGTCTTTTTTACGAGTTCCACAAACTGATAATTTTTTACGCCCCAATCGGGTGCCAAAAGGAGTTCTTTGGGCGACTGTGAGGTAAAGCGCTCTACGGCGATGCGGGTATCAAGTCGTTCTAAGAAGTCGGCCACGAGCGTTGCATATTCTTCCACCGTGAATAAGCGAAAATCTTCGGGTTGCTCAGCAAATTCTTGCGCCATTTTCGTGCCGCGAACAATTTGCAACTGATGGAGTTTCAACGTATCAAGGAGCAGTTGCGAGATGCAGTCTGCCTGTTTCACAATCTCCTCCCAGGGTTCGCCGGGTAGTCCAAGAATGAAGTGCGCACCCACGGGAATATGGCGCTGGGCGGTTCTTCGGATGGCATCTTCTGCTTGCGCAAAGGTGTGTCCGCGATTGATGCGCTTGAGGGTCTCATCATTCGTTGTTTCTACGCCATATTCTATTAATACAAAGTAACGTTTTTGAAGTTCTGCGAAATAGTCCAATAAGGCGTCGGGAACGCAATCGGGCCTTGTGCCTATCACCAGCCCTACAACATCTTTCACGGCCAACGCCTCCTCATAAAGCTGTTTCAACCGTTCAATTTCTCCGTAGGTATTGGTATATGCTTGGAAGTATGCCAAGTATTTCATTTCCGGATACTTACGCGCGAAGAAAGCCTTCCCTTCTTCCAGTTGCTCGGTGACGCTTCGTTGCGTGGCGCAGTATTCTGGATTGAAGGTTTGGTTGTTGCAGTAGGTGCAACCGCCTCGCCCGATTTTTCCATCCCGATTGGGGCAGGTAAAACCGGCATGCACGGAGATTTTTTGCACCTTAAAGTCAAAGAATTTCTTCAGAAATTGCGAGAAATCGGTGTATAAATAAGAGGGGGTGTTCATGCGGAAAAACTATATTAGAAATCGGCGTCACAATCTTACTTTTCGTGCGCCTTAAGTTAGACAAAAAGTCTCCTAAAAGTAAGATTGTTTTGACAGGATTAAAAGGCGGTTTGCGCGGGTGATTCCAGCGCCCGTTTTTACGTTTTGCAAAGTTACACCAACCACGCTTATTTCACAACAAAGGTCAAAAAATCTTTTGGAAATCTTGCTGACAATAAAATTTTATCTACCTTTGCAACAATAAATCACGAATTTTCGAGTTGCAGCGGTTTGCAACTCTCTCACTTAAACTTGTTTTGCCTATCGAAAAGACTTTACTCCAAATTTAAAAATAGTAAAGTATGAATACGCTCCATTTGCGCACCGATGAAGAATTGGTGGCGCTTTATGCAAGTGGTACGGACGAGGCGTTCGACGTTCTGCTTGAGCGTTATAAAGATAGGCTCTATTCCTATATTCTTTATAATGTACGCAATACAGATGTTGCTGATGATATTTTTCAGGAAACATTTGTCAAGGTTGTTGTAACCATTCGTGATGGTCGCTACACCGAAAGTGGAAAATTCTTTTCGTGGGTCACACGTATTGCCCACAACCTTGTCATCGACTTTTTCCGTCGCGAGAAGGGCGAAAATACCGTTTCAACGGACGAGACCGAGGTGGACATTCTGAACAATGCAAAACTGGCGGAACGCAGTGCTCAAGGAATGATTGACAGCGAGCAAACTCTCGTTGACTTACACCTACTTATCAATAACCTTCCTCAGGAACAGCGCGAAGTGGTACAGATGCACTATTTCCAGGAAATGACCTTCAAAGAAATTGCCGAAGAAAAGGGCATCAGCATCAACACAGCGCTTGGTCGCATGCGCTATGGTATATTGAATATGCGTAAGATGGCGCAACGCTTTGATTTGGGGTTGAGTTGGGGAGAGTAGAGAGCGGAATAGAAAGAATAGAAGAAATAGAAATTATAGAGGGAATACTTTATTCTGAAATACCATGCGCCTTGAGCAGTTGCTTAAGGCGCTCAATTTCTTGTGATTGTTCTTCAGTCAAATGCCTCAAATATTCCAATTCCCGCATTTGTGCTTGGCGATAACCCGTTCGAGCAGCATGCATACGTTCTTTGATGCCTCCTTCTTTCACAAACTCCTCTTCCACCATTTTTAAATGATTATTTAGCAAACTATCCACCATATAGCATAAAGTCAAAGCCACATTCCCCATCTCTTCACTCGTCCACACTTCAAAGAATGGCAAGTAATCCTTTAATTGATTGTGTTCTTTACAAAACATATACATTTTCTTAAAGCGTTCATGGTGAACATCCCACACGGTTAAGTTTCGTGATTGCAGGAAATCACGATAATCCTCACGCAATTCTAAGATTGAACTCCTTGAAACGTTAAGCAACTTGATATGCATCTCTGTTGAAGTCACCCCATCCTCAAGACCTTCCACTATATTCTGCTTCCCACTTCTCGCTGCTTGCACCATTTGGTCAACAGTGCGGTCGCCGTGAGCAGGTAAAAACCTTCTGCAAAAAACATAGGTCATTTGATATAACACGTCCGTCTTTTGAAAGAAAAAGGTCTTTTGCCAAGGCATTCTACGCCTCAATATTTGAAAATTTAATTCCGACATATACGATGTAATCAAGAAGTCATTTAAGGCAAAAGTAACCGATAAAAACGAGATACAAAACCTTATCACGATGTTTTTTCACTTTCCATTATCTATTTCCTATATTCCATATATTCCTTCTATTCAATCATTCTCTTTTCCAAAAAAAATGTAACTTTGCTCAGGAATCAATCAACCATCCACAAATTTATGCAAACAAAATACGGCAAATACTCCTTCAACGTTGAACCCTTCGCAGAAGACATTACGGGGCGCCTCTCTTGGGGTACCTTAGGAACGCTCATCCTTCGCGCAGCGTCACTTCATGCTGGCGCTCACGGATTTGGTTATGACGATGTCAACACCAAGAATCACGCTTGGGTGCTCTCGCGCCTCGTTATTGATATGGAGAATATGCCTCGCGTCAACGAGGATTACTGTATCGAAACATGGGTCACCAAGGTCTATCGCCAATTTACCGACCGCCATTTCGACATTCTCGCTCCCGACGGCACTCCTTATGGTCAAGCCACCAGCATTTGGGCACTGATTAACATTGAAAGTCGCCAGCCTGCCGACCTCACCAAACTCCCCGACGGCGGATTCGGAGATGTGATGATTCCTGAACGTGAAATTCACATCCAAGGTCCAAGTCGTCTGCGCCTTTCAAAAGATGCACCACTTGTTGACACTCACAAGGCGGTTTATAGCGACCTTGACATCAACGGACACGTTAACTCTATCCGCTACATCGAAATGTTGCTCAACACGTTCTCGCTCGACACGTTGCGCACTACTCCCCCAAAGCGCATTGAGGTGGCTTACTGCTTGGAAAGTCTGTTTGGCGACCAACTGGACATTTACGCCGAAGTGCAAAACGAAACTACCCACCTCTTTGAAATCCGTAAGGGTAGCGACGTTATCGTGAAGGCCGCCATCACCCTTTAATGTTATATCCGAAAGCTTTAACGAGTAAACAAGAGAGGCACTCACTCCCCTTGTTTACTCGTTCTATTCTTTATCAACCGTACTTAAGGGAAACAGAGGATTTTCTAAAGAATACTGAGAAAAGATCATCATACCCCCTCCCCGCCAAAGGCGGTACTCCCCCTATCTTAAGGGGAGAGC